>NZ_JBQQBR010000011.1:0-270350 GCF_052245935.1 Nonomuraea sp. 3N208
CAGCTGTTCTTGCGCTCCACCGGCGCCAGCAACCCCAGCAGATACCCCCGCGCCCGCCTGCGCGGCTCCACCCGCCCGAACCGTCCCGCCACCCGCGCGAACAGCTCATCAAACCCTGCCAGCCAGGTATGCAGGTCTTCCGCAGTCACCGACTCAGACACAGCCAAGATCGTACACTAACGAACTGCCGTTGTAATACTAGCCCTGGCCAACATGTCAGAATTCCGATTTGCAGCGGCAGAACCATAGCTCGGTGACGTCATTGAGGGCTGGGACCGCAGCCGACCGCATCAACCCCCTCTACCGGGCCCCGCGACAAGCCGTCTTGGTGGATGCCGCCGCCTTGGACGGTGCGCAGCCACCCGTAGGAGTCGAGGTGTAGGTTGCCGTGGCTCCGTTGGTGACGGAGGCCAAGAGGCGGTTGCAGTCGTAGGTGAAAGTGGTCTTCTTACCGAAGACCACCTTCTGCCGGACGTTGCTGCCGGCGTCGTGGGAGTAGGTCTCGGTCTCCGCGGCCCCGCCGCCGGTACATCACAGCAGGCTTGCCGCCATCTGCTCGAAGACCAGGGACCACCAACCGTCGCCGTCTTTGGCGAACGCCGCAGGATCGATCGCTCGCAATTGGCCAAGCAGACGTGCGACATCTGAGTCGATCTCGTCGTCCGTCATCGCGGGATAAGCGGCACGTGCTTTCCCGCATTCATGGAGGGATTCAACGAACGCGATCAGGGAGGAGTTGACGAAGAGCGGTGGCTCATCTGCGTTCACTGCGTAAATCCTGCCGTCCTCGGCTATGCCTATCTCGTTTCCGAGGTCCCAGCCGATGCCGTACAACTGCCGTCCCCGCCCAGCAAGCAGAGCGGGGGCTTCGCCTTCCTGGAGCCGGGTCTCGAAGAAGGGCTCCACGGCCCGGGGCAGGCCGACTTCGAGAAGTATGTCCCTGTCTGCATGCGGAATGCTCCATCGGCTTACGATGGCAGCCGACGCCTGCACGACACCTCCCGCGCCGCACCACTGTACGAGATCGTTCCTTGTCAGCATCGGTCCACACTCCCATCGACGGACGTCGGGCAATCGGCCCTCGGATGAGTCTTGACGTTCTTGACCCAGTGGAACCGGAGTTGTCTACGATCAAAAACAGCGGACGGTCCGCGTCACCGATCGTCGTTTGCAAAGACCGAACACGACCTCCGGAAAGTTAAGCTGCATTTTTTTGCATCCTGCAGGGATCGCCCGGCTGCTGTTGCTGCTGGGCTATGCCACCTCAGAAACGACCTGGATTACTTAAGGTCATTCTGTTCGGCCAGTTCGATCTCTCTACGCACTTTCTGCGCAAGATCCTCATACTTTGCGATTCCCTCCGCTCTGCCACTCTGCCCTCTTGTATGTGCTGGAGCGTCGCTATCCAATCCAGTCTGCAGGATCCGCACAGCACGATTTCGCCACTCTCCGTGCGCACCTGAACATTGATCATAGTTACCTCATCAGTCCGGGTGGAGACTCTCGACCTCGCCGTTCCGCACCCATATGGCGATGTTGAAACAGAGCATTCCCGTCCGCGTCATAGCCGATCGGGGCCGCTTGAACTGCATGGACGGAGGTTCGGCAGCCGCACAGCCGAATCACTGGTCTCCGCGCCAGTGACGACCAGGCCTTCCCAGTCACTCGCGCCACCGCGTGCATCCCGATCGCCAGACTTGGCGGACAAGCCGCGACCCGTGCACGGCAGACCCGTCATGCCCAAAAAGGGGCTTCCAGCTGCAGAAACCGTCCTCAGAGAGCAATCGAACTGGAAAACGATCAGCAGGAATTACACAGTTGATTCAAGGTCAGTCTTCGAGTATCTCCTGCGGGGTGTCCTCAACGACCCGCCCGTCCCCAAGGGCGCGACCGTCTCACCATCCGAGAACGCTTGCGCCCTGGTCAACTACGCACTTGCCTGCGTCGCAGCTGTCGTCCGCGCCTTGGTCGGCGAGGGCACGTTCACCGCATTCGCCTTCAGGAAGGGAGATCACCAGCTTGTCCACTCGTATGCGGGAACGGAGCCCCATGGTTCCATCGTCCACTCGCGTAGGAGGAAGAGCGGCCGGGTGAGGAGGACATCCCCTGCCCGTTGCACGCGCAGAATGAGGCCCAGGTCTGGTGACGCCGGGTTTCCATCATGGATGTAGCGAATCTCATGTCCGTGCGCTTGCCCGTACTCCCAGAGCCACTCCTCCATCACCGAGGGCACCTGCGCGACCAGTGCCGTACCGTCCAGATGGACCTGTGGACCGATGAGGGCATCGACCGCCACTCCAGCCAGGGTGATGTCGTCTTCGTAGTAGACGGTTACACCCAGCTCCGGGTACCGCCGAGCAGTGGGTGCGTCGTCGGACCCGACGCCGCCCGTCTGTACGAAAGGATCGAGGGCGTCGATTATCTCCTGGTAACTCATTCCGAACCGCAGCGGCCCCACGCTGACAAGCGGGGTGTAGGTCCACTGCTGCCGGTCTTCGTCCTTCTTGACGTCCCAGACCCCCATGGTACACGCCTCTCATTCTGTGTCACTGAGCCGATCCAATCATCCATTCAAGCTTATGCCAACTCCATCACATCAACAGCGCGGATGCACTAATGCGCCAACTCCACGGAGACCTCGGATTTCCGCTATGGCGGCCTCCGGCGGATAATCGGCGTTGGGAGACTTGGGCGACGCCGGAAGGCCGAGGAGGCGTACCGCATGAGAACGGCGTCTCCTTCGCCATTGACGCGCGGCACGCCCGGGGATGTAAAACA
This sequence comes from Nonomuraea sp. 3N208, assembly GCF_052245935.1. Classification (NCBI taxonomy): domain Bacteria; kingdom Bacillati; phylum Actinomycetota; class Actinomycetes; order Streptosporangiales; family Streptosporangiaceae; genus Nonomuraea; species Nonomuraea sp. 3N208. Next base: position 2,779 of record NZ_JBQQBR010000011.1, read on the forward strand.
GCCCCGGGCGTGCCCATAGCGAGGGTCGGCCGCCTGCTTGGTCTAGCCGCAGACGCTGTGCCTATGGATTGCGGAGTTACGATCCGAAACTATCCTAGACCGACAAAAGGAACAGCCTCCGTTGCTCCTGGATACCACACTTCCATGGTTTTGCCTCGCGGAAGAATTGCTTCCACCGCCTTCATACAGCCGAACGGTGCTCCGCATACTCCACCTTGATTGTTGATGACCACGACCGCATGCTTTACGCCGGCGTTCTTCAGCCACCACGCGTACCACGTTTCGACGTGAGTGGCGGACGGGTGCGGACCGCGGGGAGGATTTGCGATCAGTGGAGAGCTCTCGAGATATTTGTTGATGGCATCCGCAACGTCTCCTGATCCACTGCTTACGGCTGGGCCGATCTCATTACCATCGGGGCCGAATATACGCCCATTTGTTTTAGACCCCTTGCTCCTGACCGGCAGCTCGCCTATTGCCTTCGTCACGAAGGATGGCGGGCAGTTGTGAACCAGGATCGGTGTGGCGTCGGCCAGCACGTAGTAGGTATGCAAGTTTTGGACGGACATGTTGTGGACCCGCTGCACTGCGGTCCACTTTCGGATCGCTTCGACCTGGACGTACGTTCCTGCGGACGTACGCAGCCACATGCCCGGCTTGAGGTCAGCGGCCTTGACCCACTTCTTCAGCGCAGGCACCCAGAACGGATGATGATCGGTGGCGATTATGCTTCCGCGATCCTCGCCTTCGTCACGATCTGTGTCGATGCTGAGCTGGACAAGGCGCTTGTCGCCCTTGCTGGTCATGACCGCCGTGACGCGTTCTGCTCTGGCTTCCCGCTTTCCGGATCGGTCGCCAGAACCTCATCGCCGACCTTGACGTCTTCGATCGGCTTGCGAGTGCCATCGGCCATGAGTACTTCGGTTCCGGGCACAAAGCTGTGTTTGCAGGCGGTGAGGTTATCAAGGATCGCTGCCCCGGCTTTCCTGGCAACGGTCCCGAGCTTCATGGTGAAGGCGTCGTAAGCTGCCCACGCGCAGGATCCGAGGTCGCCCTGCACGCACCTCTTGATGTCGCCGTATGCGACTTCCTTGACGGCTTCAATTACCTTGTCTGCAGAGCCGTCCCGGTGTGCCTTCGTCCACTTACTAACAGTGTCGGGGTCCTTCTGCCCTATAGCACCAAGCGTCGCTTTGGTTCTGTCGGTCTCGTTGAGATTACTGATATGCGTATTCGAGGAATACTCTGCCACGTCCGCTGGACTAGCAGTCCCGGAGTCGACCTTCTGTTGGAGCGTTGGCGCGCACTCCATCCGCCCCGAACCGTCGCCGCACCCATCGACCCGATGACCGTCCAGTTCGATGCCGCTGATGGGGTTGCCACCGGCGAAGGCGTAGCGGTTGGCGGTCCAGGGGTCGAGGCCGAGGGAGAGGTCGTCGAGGGCGCCGTTGTAGGTGTCGAGGTTGAGGAAGCGGTTGATGCCGGGGTTGTAGTCGCGGAATCCCATGTCGTACATGCCTGTGGAGTTGTCCCAGCGCTTGGCGTTGAAGCGGTAGGGGTTGTACTCCTCCTTGGCGGTCGGGTCGACGGGGTCGGGTTTGTCGATGCCGGTGAAGAGTTTGTCGTCGTTCTTGCCGTAGGCGGTGTAGCCATAGGTGGCCCGGGTGTCGCCCGCCTCCGAGGTGATCTGCTCGACATCGGTGTGCGGGTTGTAGCCGTAGTAGGAGTTCTCCTCGGTGCCGTCGGCGTTGGTTTTCACCTGCGACAGGCGCTCGCCCCACGGGCTGTACTGAAAGGACTTGGTGAGTTTGCCGGCCACCTCTTCGTCCAGGACCTCGCCGGACAGGCCGAGGTAGGAGTAGGTGGTGGTTTTGGCGTTAGCGGTGCCTTCCTTCTCGGTCTTGCTGGTGGTGCGATCCAGCGCTTCGGCGTGGTGAAGGTCTCCGCCGACGACATATGGGCGTGGGAGCCCAAGGAGGCCTTCCATGAAGTGGTCCGCAGGTACGCGTGACATTGCCGAGCGCCTGCGCCGCCACGTTGACGACACACACCTGATCGACGGGCAGCATGCCGCGACGTCGCCCGCCGTACCCCTGATGCTGGCGTGCCAGGAGGAGAGCGATCTGAGGCCGCCGATGGGCGCTCCCGCCTACAGCGCGAAGCTCAGGGTGGCCGAGTTGCCGAGGCCGCTGACCTTGAGGGTTTGGATCGTCCCGCCGGAGCGGTCGCAGCCGTTGGCGGATCTCGCAGGCCGTGCGGCGCGGCGGTGCGCGGACGACAGCACCGTTACGCTGCCCTTCGACCGCGAGGGCTGGCACGGGACGCAGCTCATGAACACTGCGGCGCGGAGCCCGGACATAGGGGACGTGACGACCGAGGCCTACATCCTGGCCCCCCGCGGCCAGTTCCTGGCCGAGGCGTCGTGGTGGTGGCCCATCGAGCAGGGCGAGACCGAGGACCCGTAACTGGGTGGGACAGGGTGTCATGGCGTCGGCGTCCGCGCTGACCGCCGTCGGAGGCCGCCGGGATGGCCCCATGCCTGTGCCGTCTCCGCGGCCGGGCCTGGGCGCGCTGGCCGCGGCCCTGCCGCCGCCCTCGGCGTACGGGCTGGACGTCGCGCCTTGGACCGGCGGCGACGACCGGTCCGATCTGACGTGCACCTACCATATGGTCCACAAGAACCTGCCCGCCGCGGTGCCCATGGCTTTCCAACCTGACGATGCAGATCATCAGAGGGTGCAGGCTGGCTTGATCTTGGAGATGACGCGTCGACACGCTGACCCTAAATGATCATTTCCTGGGCCGGCTCCCCGTCCGGTGACCATGTCCGAATATGGCCGGTCCCCTTGCTGGGAGGATGCCTACACTGCCCGGCATGACCTCTGAACGGAACCGTGAGCTGGTAAAGCGGGCATGGCGATCATTCTCGACTCGGGACAAGGACTTGATCGCGAGCTTCTTCACCCAGGACGCGGAATGGCTGGCCCCGCCCGGGAACGCGACCGCCGTAGCGCTTGGCAGGACGCACCACATGGTGGGCAGGGACGCCATCGTCCACTTCCTCACCATCGACTTCCCGCGGATGTTCGTCGCTGGTGTGGCGGTGGATTTCCGTGGGTTCTACGCCGACGGCGATGTGGTCGTGGTGGAGGAAACCATGCAGGCCACGCTGGCAGGTGGCAACGCCTACCGCAACGACTACTGCTTCATCTTCGAACTGCGGGACGGGCTGATCCATCGGGTGCGCGAGTACATGGACACCGCCAAGGGGCATCGCATGATGTTCGGGTATGCGTGAGGTGAGGGAATCGCCGATGAGTCAGGTTTCTTCATCCGGCTTGCGACAACCTCAGCCCGCACCTGACGACCACGAAGGACAAGCGGGTGGGTGAGTGGGCGCTGGCGACCGTTCGAGGGCCGTGCCGAACTCCTCTGGTGGCGAGCAGGATGACGATCCGCTGAAGGGCGGTTGTCACGGAGCGCAGTGGACTAATGTGCAGTGCGTGAGATTCTTCAATACCACCGGCCCTTGCCGCCCGCAGCGCCACTACATGCTGGACCCCTTGGCGCGGTTGCCGACGGTGCGCCGGATGGTCGACGAGGAGAAGTTCTTCGTCGTGCACGCGCCGAGGCAGTCGGGGAAGACGACCACGATCAAGGCATATGCGGAAACGCTGAGCGCCGAGGGCGAGTACGCCGCGGTCTACGCCTCATGCGAGGCCGCCTCGACCGCCCACCGCGGCGCCGCGCCCGCGGAGGATCGAATTCTCGCGAGGCTCAGCCAGATGGCCGCGTTGGCCGGGCTACCGGAGGAGTGTCTGCCGCCGTCGCCGTGGCCGGATGCCCCGGACGGCAATCGAGTGCTGCACGGGTTGAGCGAGTGGGCGCGGCGCTCACCACGTCCGGTCGTGCTCTTCCTCGATGAGATCGACGCGCTGCAGGGTGACGATCTGGTGAATGTGCTACGGCAGCTGCGTGACGGGCACAACAGCCGTCCGGCGCCGTTCCCGCAGAGCGTGGCGGTCTGCGGGATGCGCGATGTGCGGGACTACAAGGCCGCGTCGGGCGGCAACCCCGAGCGGCTGGTCTCCTCCTCCCCCTTCAACATCAAGGTGTCGATGCGGCTCGCGGACTTCACCTTTGATCAAGTGGCCGAGCTGTACGGCCAGCACACCGAGGCCACCGGCCAGGAGTTCGAGCCGGCGGCGGTGGGGCGCGCGTTCGAGGCGAGCCAGGGACAGCCGTGGCTGGTCAACGCCCTCGCCTACGACATCATCAGTGATCGGGGGATCACCGGCCTGATCACCGATGAGCTAATGGACGAGGCGGTCGAGCGGCTGATCCGGCAGCGGGCCACCCACCTGGACTCCTTGGCGGCCCGGCTGCACGAGCCGCGGGTCAAGCGCATCATCGAGCCGATGCTCGCGGGCCTGACCGTGGCGACCGAGAATGTGGCCGTCTACCACGACGACGTCTCCTACGTGCGCGACCTCGGCCTGATCACTCGAAGCAGGCCGCTGCAGATCGCCAACCCGATCTACCAGGAGGTCATCACCCGGGTGCTCGCGGCACAGGTCGAGGACCAACTCGTCGTGGAGCCGCGCGGCTTCGTCACGCCGGACGGGCGGCTGGACATGGCCAGGCTGGTGGAGGAGTTCGCGGCGTTCTGGCGCAAGGATGGGGAGATCCTCACAGGCGGCCAGGCTTATACCGAGGCCGCCGCCCAGCTGGTCTTCATGGGATTCCTGCACCGGGTCGTCAACGGCGGCGGGATCATCGACCGTGAGTACGCCCTGGGGCGGGGGCGGATCGACCTGTGCGTCCGCTGGCCGTACCGCGACGGCGACGGCAAACGCGTGTGGCAGTGGGAAGCCGCCGAGCTCAAGGTCGACCGGCCGGGCCGCCCCGACCCCGTCTCCGAGGGCCTGGCCCAGTTGGACCGGTATCTCGACCATCTCGACCTGGACACCGGAGTCCTGATTGTCTTCGACACCCGGCCGGATGCCCCGCCCGTGGCCGAACGTACGGATGTCAGGTCCGCCAGCACTCCCTCCGGCCGGCAAGTCACCTTGATGCACGCCTGACTGCGGGTGCGGGGACTTCGCCGGAGCCTCGTACGATCAAGCGGGTCGGTACCAGCGACCGGCGGGCCTTGGACTTGTCGCCGTCCAGCCTGTCCAGCACCAGCTCCGCCGCCACCACCCCCATCCCCGCCGGGTCCTGGGCCACCACGGTCAGCGGCGGGTCCAGACATTCGGCCAGGGGCAGGTCGTCGAAGCCGACCAGGGCCACGTCTCTCCGCACCGATCGGGACAGGGCCACCACCGCGCCCATCGAAGCCAGGTTGTTGCCCGCGAACAGGGCGGTCGGCGGGTTGGGAAGGGACAGCAGGCGCAGGGCGGCGGCCTGGGCGGCCTCCTGATCGTGGCCGGTTTCCACTAACGCGCGGTCGAAGGGCAGGCCGGCGTGGTCGAGGGCGTCGCGGTAGCCATGGAATCGTTCGCGGCGGGTGTAGAGGGTGGCGGGGAGGTCGCCGATGAAGCCGATTCTGCGGTGGCCGTGGGTGATGAGGTGCGCGACCCCGGCCCTGGCGCCCTCGCGGTTGGCGCTGACCACGCAGTCCGCCGTCAGGCCCACGGCGGGGCGGTCGAGGAAGACGATGGGCAGGCCGGCGACGCGTTCGGTGCGCAGGTGGCGATGGTCGCTGGTGGCCGAGGGCACGACCATGAGGGCGCTCACCCGCCGGGCCAGGAACGTCGCGATCAGCGACTGCTCCAGGTCGGGCGTCTCGCTGGAGGAGCCGACGATGAGGGTGAGGCCGCGGGCGCGTACGACGCTCTCGACGCCGCCCGCGACCATGCCGAAGAACGGGTTGCCCATTTCGGGGATGACCAGGCCGATCGCGGCGTCCCGCGCGCCGACCCGCATGTTGCGGGCCATCAGGTTGGGCTGGTAGCCCAGTTTCCTGACGGCTTCCATGACGCGTTCGCGGGTCTCGACGGCGACCGGGCCGTCGTCGTTGAGCACCCGCGAGACGGTCTTCGCCGTGACCCCGACCTCGCGGGCCACATCTGTCATCGTCGGACGCCGCATTTGGGCCATGCTAGTGGTTGCCGATCATCCGTCAGGACAGGCCGATCGCCTCCGCCGCGTCCTTGTCCGCCACCACGGCCTTGCCCTCCGACACCTGGAGCGCCCCGGTCATGATGGCCACCACCTCGGCCATGCTGTGGTCGCCCGGCTTGATCTGGGCGACCCTGCGGCCGAGGCGCTGGACGTGGATGCGGTCGGCGATCTCGAACACGTGCGGCATGTTGTGGCTGATCAGCACGACCGGCGTGCCGCCGTCGCGGACGCGCTTGATCATGTCGAGGACCTGGCCCGACTCCTTGACGCCGAGGGCCGCGGTGGGCTCGTCCATGACGACGACGTGGGTGGCCCAAGCCACCGCCCTGGCCACGGCCACGCCCTGCCGCTGCCCGCCGGACAGTGACTCGACCGGCTGGGTGAGAGAGCGCAACCCGATCTTGAGCGAGGCCATGTGCTTGGCGGACTCCTCGCGCATGCGCTTCTTGTCGAGCATGCGGAAGACGCTGCCGAGGATGCCCGGTTTGCGGAGTTCCCTGCCCAGGAACATGTTCGTCGCGATGTCGAGGGAGGCCGCGACCGCGAGGTCCTGGTAGACGGTCTCGATGCCGTGCCGGCGCGCGTCGATCGGGGATCGGAAGCGCACCGGCTCGCCGTCGAGCATCATCTCGCCGGAGTCGGGCTGGACCGCGCCGGTCAGGGCCTTGATCAGGCTGGTCTTGCCGGCGCCGTTGTCGCCGATGACCGCGAGCACCTCGCCGGGCATCAGGTCGAAGTCGGCGCCGTCGAGCGCGGTCACGTGGCCGTACCTTTTGACCAGGCCGCGGGCCTGGAGCACCGGGGTGGTCATCGGTTCCTCCTGCGGGAGAGCTGGTCGACGGCGACGGCGAGGATCACCAGCACGCCGGTGATGAGCGTCTGGTAAATCGACGGTACGCCCATCAGCTGCAGGCCGTTGCGGAACACCCCGACGATGAGCGCGCCCACCAGCGTGCCGATCACCAGGCCGCGCCCGCCGAACAGGCTCGTCCCGCCGAGCACGACCGCGGTGATGCTGTCGAGGTTGTCGGTCTGGCCGGCCTGCGGGTCGCCGACGCCGGTACGGGAGACGAGCAGCAGGGCCGCGATGCCGTACACGAATCCGGCGAGGGTGTAGATGCCCACCGTCAGCCGCCGCGTCCTGATTCCGGTCAGCCGGGCCACTTCAGGACTGTTGCCGAGTGCGTACACGTGCCGGCCCCACGCCGTGGACCCCAGCAGGTACGCGAACACTAGGAATAGCAGGATCGTCAGCAGCGACCCGTACGTGACGTTCGTCTGCCCGACCTGGAACGTCTGCCCCAGGAACGTCAGCAGCGGCGGCAAGTCCGTGATCGTCTGCTCGTTGGAGTAGATGTGGGTGAGCGCGAAGACCACATTCAGCATGCCGAGCGTCACGATGAACGGCGGCAGCGAGATCTTCATCACCAGCAACCCGTTGACCAGCCCGAACCCGGCGCACACGGCGAGCCCGGCGGCCACCGCGAGCAGCGGCGGCAGGCCGCTGTCGACGGCCAGCTTGGTCATCACGATCCCGCCGAACGCCATGATCGCGCCGCAGGCCAGGTCGATGCCCGCGGTGAGGATGATCAGGGTCTGCCCGATGGCGAGCGTGCCGACCACCATGACCTGCTGGATGATCAGCGAGAAGTTGGGGCCGGAGAGGAACTGCGGACTGTTCGCCGCGAAGAACAGACAGGCCAGCACCAGCGCGATCGCGGGGCCCGCGACCGGTGTCGTGATCACGCGACGCGGCAGCGTCGCTTCCATGACCGCCATGTCAGCCCCAGCAGTTGGCCAGGCCGAAGGCCGTGTCCTTGGCCTCGACGCCGGTGACGGACTTGTCGGTGATCAGGGTGACGCCGGTGTCGGTGTAGCCGGAGACCTTCTTGCCGGTCTTGCCGAACTCGGCCACCGCCTTGACGCCGTCCTCGGCCATCTTGAGCGGGTACTGCTGGCTCGTGGCGGCGATCTGGCCCGACTGCACGGCCTTGACACCGGTGCAGCCGCCGTCCACGGACACGATCAGCACCTCCTTCTCGCGGCCCTTGGCCTTCAACGCCGTGTACGCGCCCAGCGCGGCGGGCTCGTTGATGGTGTAGACGACGTTGATGTCAGGAGCCTTCTGCAGGCAGTTCTCCATCGCGGTCTGGCCCTTGGCCTGGTCACCGCGAGTGTCCTGGGAGCAGACGATCGACGGGTCGCCCGCCGGGACGCCGAACCCCTTGAGGAAGCCGTCGTGCCTGAGCTGGCCGACCGTGATGCCAGGCGCGAGGTCCAGCGTGGCGATCTTGGCGGGCTTGCCGGCCATGGCCGCCTTGGCGTACTGGCCGATCAGCTCGCCGGCCTTGAAGTTGTCGGTGGCGAACAGCGCGTCGGTGGCATCCTGCGGCTCGGTGGGCGTATCGAGCGCGATCACGAGTACGCCCGCGTCCCGCGCCTTCTTGATCGCCGGGACGATGGCCTTGGTGTCGTTCGCCGTGATGAGGATGCCCTTCACACCGGCGGCGACCATGTTCTCGATGGCCGTGATCTGAGCGGCGTTGTCGCCGTCGAACTGGCCTGCGGCGGTCATCAGCTCCATGCCGTTGGCCTGGGCCGACTTCTGCGCGCCTTCCTTCATCTTGACGAAGAACGGGTTCGTCTCGGTTTTGGTGATCAGGCCGACCTTGGGAGTCGTGGCGGCGGTCTGGGTGCCGCCTCCACCTCCGCAGCCGGTGACGAGTAGCGCGGTGATGATCAGTCCGGCCGTAAGTCTTGCGTTCATGAGCGGTTCCTATCTGGGGGGATTCAATGTCAACGATGACATATGTCAACGTTGACATCCGCCGTGCTGCGATGATGGACTCCGATCCGAGAAACGTCAATGCCCCCATGCCGTAACAAATCGGCAACGTGCTGGAAAGGCAGGCCCATGCAGGCAGGCCCGATGATGGCTGTCCTTGGCGAATGCGTCGCCGACGGTTTCACCGAACGGCCTCCCACCGGCTCGGATCCGGGCGGGCTGGCGTTGCGGGTGCTTCCCGGCGGCGGGCCCGCCAACACGGCCGTGGCCCTGGCCCGGCTCGGCACGCCCACCCGGTTCCTCGGCCGGATCTCGGGCGACGTGTTCGGCGGGCTGTTCCGGGAGCACCTCGTCTCCTCGGGCGTCGACCTGTCGGCATCCGTTGACGCCAAGGAGCCCAGCACGCTCGCCGTCGCCGCGCTGGACGCCGGGGGGCAGGCCGAATACACCTTCTACGCGGAGGGCACCGCCGACTGGCAGTGGACGCCGTACGAGCTGGACTCCTCCCTGCTCGGCGCGGCGGCGTGCCTGCACACCGGCTCCCTCGCCCTGGCCAAGCAGCCCGGGCGGGCGGCGATCGAGGAGTTCGCGCGGGCCGCCGCCGGGCACGCCACGATCTCCCTCGACCCGAACGTCCGCCCCACCCTCGCCTCCCGGGACGACTACCAGGTGGCCCGGTGGTGCGAGTGGGCCGACATACTCAAGCTCAGCGACGACGACCTGGGATTCCTGGTGCCGGGCGTGCCTCTGGCACGTGCCTGCGACGACTGGCACGCAGCCGGGGCCCGGCTCATCGTGATCACCAAGGGCGCGGCCGGCGCAGTGGTGTCGCTGGACGGCGAGCGCGCGGCCGTGCCGGCTCCCAAGGTCGAGGTCGTGGACACGGTCGGCGCGGGAGACTCCTTCACGGCAGGCCTGCTCCACAGCCTCGGCTCCAAGGGGCTGCTCGGCGGCCGTCTCAACGGTCTCACCCTGGGTGCGGCGGTCGAGGCGGCGGAGTTCGCGGTACGGGTGTCAGCGCTGACGTGCTCGGTTCCGGGCGCCGACCCGCCGTGGGCTGACCGGCTCTCCGCCCTCTGAGAAGGTGTTCGGGCACGTCATCCAGGAACGTGCGGCGCTCAACGTCTCCGGACTGCCGCCCGAACCGCGCCCTGCTCGGGAATGTCACCCGCGGCCTGCCGGCGAACCCGTTGGCACCGGGGCGGGTGCGGCGGCGTCCGAAGCGGCTTCCCGACGCGTGAGCTTGCACATGATCCACACCGGGAATGTCTTCCAGTCACTGCCGGGTGTTGGGGCATCGAGCCGGCCCCGACACCCCGTTTCACGACCGCGGCTCCCGGCGCGTGGCCAGGTCAATGATCAGCGGATTCCCACCACGACAGATTGGCGGCCGCCTGGGCCACCGGTTCGATGATCTCCCACGCCTCGGCGATCAGCCCATCGTCGAGCCGCCAGATATCGACGACCGCGATCCCCGGCTCGGCACCGGGAAGCCAGCGCCGCGAGTACATCACCACGTGATCGCCGTCGGCCAGCACATGCTGGATCTCGACGTGCAAGCCGGCGAGCGGGATGAGCGCGGCGCGTACGGCGGCGAGTCATTCCGCCTTCGTCGAGGTGGTCGAATCCGGGCGGTGATGAAGAAAGTCGTCGCTCGGCCATGCACACGGTCGGGGAATTATTGCGGCAATGGCGGCATCGCCGGCGACTCAGCCAGCTCGATCTTGCGATCGCCGCCGACGTCTCAGCTCGTCACGTCAGCCTGGTGGAGACCGGCAAGTCCAACCCGAGCGCCGACATGATCCTCCGGCTCGCCGATCAGCTCGATGTGCCGTTGCGTGAGCGCAACCGGCCGCTGCTCGCCGCCGGCTTCGCACCCGCTACGTCGAGCGGCCGCTCGACGGGGACGCAAACCATGAGTCGTCGCAGCTCGGAGCCGGGTTCACGAGTTCCTCGGTGGCTAAGGAGATCGAGCCCATGGATGCCTGGTGCGGGTCGCACCCGAGCGGCGCGGGGCCCTATGGCCGGCAGCTGTGTCAGGCCTCTGGGGCCGCCACGGCCAGGAGCCGGGCGAGCTCGGCCGGCTGGGTGATCATTGGCCAGTGGCCCGAGTCGATGTCCACGAGGTCAAGGTGCTTGGCCTTGGCCAGCTCGGGCACGTCCCCGGCGGCTATCCACTCCTGAGCTTGGGCGGAGGTGAACTCGGGGCACACGACGAGGACGGGGACGTCGTACCGCCGCTCGTCCGTCAGGCGCACGACGCCCTTTGTCACCCCCGCGGGGACAGGGATCGCCGCGGACGCGAAATCCCGCCTGGCCTCCTCGCTGAGGTCGGCGGAGTCCGGCCCTTCGAAAGGACCCCAGCCGGGGAAGGGCATGACGCCGTCCTTCAGCTCGAAGAAGTCGGCGTAGGGCTGCCCGTCGGCGGCCGGGAAGCCGCCGACGAGCGCGACCTTGGCGATCCCCCCGGGGCGCGCGTCGGCGGCCAGCCAGGCCAGGGTGCAGGCGGCGGAATGCCCCACCACCATGGGCTTTCCTGACGCCGAGTCCACGGCGGCGAGCACGGCTGCTACCTGGTCGTCGAGAGTGGCCGAGGCGGATCCCGCACCCTGCCCGGGCAGGGTGATCGGCACGGGACGGTGGCCGGCCGCCTCGAGCTCGGGCACGACGTGGTCCCACGCGGACCCGTCGAGCCACAGCCCGGCGATAAGCAGGATATCCATGATCAGTTCTCTTTCTTCGGTACGTTCCGGCAAGGTCTTGCCTGCGGAACTCGGTCAGGACGTCAGGCTAGGACCAATTCCGGACGTTCTACTTCCTGTTCATCACGTGACCTCGTAATGTGCTCGTGTGCCGACCGATCTCAGCCCCACCGCACGGGCTCTGCGCGCCATGGAGATCCTCCAGGCCCGCCCCGGCGTGACCGCCGGCGAGCTCGCCTCCTGTCTGGGTGTCACGGAGCGGGCCGCGCGCCGGTACGTCGGGATCCTGCGCGAGGCGGGCATCCCCGTCGAGTCGGCCCGCGGCCCCTATGGCGGGTATCGGCTCGGGCGCGGGACGCGGCTGCCTCCGGTCGCCTTCACCGAGCCCGAGGCCCTTGGCCTCGTCATGGCGGTGCTCGACGGCCAGCCGACGGCCGCCGACGTCGGCGACCTCGTCGGCGCCGCCCTGGGCAAGGTCATCCGGGCCCTGCCCGAGAGCGTCGGCCGGCAGGCGGCGGCGCTGCGCGAGTATGCGTCGGCGGCGCCGGACCGGTTCTCGGCACGTCCGGATCCCGCCACCACCAGCGCGCTCGTGGCCGCCATCGCGGACCGGCGGCGCGTGGTGGTCGCCTACCGCAGCGAGTCCGGCAACGAGTGGGAGGCCGAGGTGGACCCCTGGGCGGTCGTCGTCCGCCACGGGCGCTGGTACCTGCTGTGCTACTCCCACCGCGCGGACGCCATCCGCACCTACCGGGTGGACCGCGTCCGCCAGGTTCAGCGGAGCACGCACGCGTTCGAGCCGCCCGACGGCCTCGACCCGGTGGCGGCGCTGGAGGAGAACCTGGGCACGGGGTGGGAGTTTGCCACGCGCGTCGTATTCGACGCTCCCCTCACCGAGGTGGCGCCCTGGATCCGGCCGCCCATGGGACGGCTCGAACGGTCGGGGGACGGGTGCGTGCTCGTCGGCAGCACGAGCAATCCGACGATGTACGCGCAGGAGTGGCTACCGAACGTGCCGTTCCCCTTCCGCGTCGAGGGCGGGCCGGAACTGCGCGCCGCAGTCGCGAGGCTCGCTTCGCGTCTCGCCGCCGCCCTGGCGGGCCCGCCCACGGACGATGTCATGCCCGGCCCGGGGCCTGACCAGCCGTGACGCGCGCCAGGAAGCGTTCCGACGCGCGCGGATTCCGGATCACGGGCACATCCGCGTCCCGGGCGTGAGCCGCGATCACGGCGCTCGGCGGCGCGTACACCACGATCGTCTCGGCGGCGTTCGTGGAGGCGTTCCACGAGCACATCGGGGATCGGCTGGAAAGGTGCTGCGTTCCGGTCAGGTCAGGTCGTCGAGCAGTTCTTCCGCGACCCGTTCCTCCGGGACTGCCAGGCCATGTGATCGCATGGCAGGGGCAAGCTCAGGATCCCAGGGCGCGTCCGTCACCCGGCCGGAGGGAGGGACTCCGGACCGAAGATCCGTGAGTCCACGCAGGTAGTCGGCGGTGGACATGCGCCATGGCTCGGCGCCCGTCTTGGCCATGGTGTAGGCGGCGATGCGCACGCCCTCCCCGTCGAGGTCGCCGTGATAGTACAGCTGGGTGCCCGGCAGCGAGCGCAGAAGGCGGATGACGGCGCTGTTCGGCCAGCCGGACGTGCACACCATGGGCGGGCAGGCGGTGCCGAAGCGGCGCTGGGCCAGCGCCAGCACGGAAGGGTTCTCCACCACCCACACGTCGCGTTCCCGCAGGTCCAAGGTGTCCTGGAGCTGGGCGAGCGTGATCACGCTGGGTTGTCCGTCCCAGATCCGCAGCACGCGGGCCAGTGCGGAGTCGCCGGCGGGCCGTAATCCGGCGACCAGGACCGTCGTGGAGAGGGCGTCGCAGGCCACGCCCGCGCGTTCCCACAGCGCCCTGCGCGCCTCGGCGCCCTCGGGCGCGGGGATGTCGTAGAGCATCGACAGCGCTTTCAACACGAGCGACGACAGGCGCGTGTCCTCGTCGAGCGCGTGGGGGTCGCCGGTGACGTCGGCCGCCACCGCCGCGAGCGGCCGTCCCGAGCCGGGCAGCGCGGCGAGCACGGCGAGGGCCTGCTGGAGGAGGTCGCGGCCGGCGCGGACGGCGGACAGGGCCAGCAGCGCGGGCTCAGCGGTGACCACCGGGTGGGTGGTGAACCAGTCCAGCAGCGCCTCGCGCTCCTCCCGCCGCTCCGCCCGCCGGCGCCTGCGGTCGTCGAGCGGGCCGATCAACGCCTCGGTGACGGTACGGACGTCGAGCCCGCCCAGCGCGGCCTCCAGCCGGGCCACGTCGATGGTGATCGACGGGCCCGGGTAGCGGTCGAGGCCGAGCAGGTCGGCGACGGCGGCCTGGTGATCGTCCTCCAGGCCGGTGACCTTGACGCGGCTGACCTGGTGGCCGGAGGAGAGCCGATCGTGCAGCGCCGCCCAGATCGGCCGCAACGCCGCCACTCGCAGCCGCTCCGGCACGGCCGGCGCATCATCGGGCAACCGGTCGGCGGCGGTCAGGCCAAAGGCCGCCCTGCCGGACCCCGGCAGGTCGGAGGCGGCCGGGCCGGAGGAGGTCGGGTCGGAGGCGGCCGGGCCGGAGGAGGTCGGGTCGGAGGCGGCCGGGCCGGAGGCGGCCGGGCCGGAGGCGGCCGGGTCCGAGGCGGCCGGGTCCGAGGCGGTCATTCGGTCGCGACCGTTCGGTAGCCGTTCCAGACGAAGCGGGCCGTCGTCACCGCGTCGTCCCCGTCCCCCGTGATGAGCTGGTGGATCGCGATCCCGTCCAGCTCCCGGTATTCGCACCACTCGTGGTCGGACGTGAGCACCAGATCCAGCCCCAGATCCACCAGCAGGTCGAACACCTGCCCCCGATTCGTCCGGTCCACCCCCACGAACACCTCATCCAGCAGGATGAACCGCGGGCACCCAGGATCGGTCTGATAGTGCGCAGCCACCGCGGCGAACAGCGGCAGGTGCAGCGCGATCGCCTTCTCCCCACCCGACAGCGCCCCGTGCAGCTTCCTGGTGAGATCCTGCCACCCCTGCCCGTCCCCGCGATCGAGCTTGACCACGAACCGGTGCCAGGCCGTGTAGTCGAGCACCTTCATCAGCTGGTCCTCCCAGCTCGCCGAGGAGTTGTCGGCCCGTGCCTCCTCCACCCGGTCCCTGAAGAAGACGTACAGAGCCTCCTTGTCCGCCTCGTTCAGCCCGGCCGGGTCGCGCAGCAGGAGGTCGCGGGCGGCCCGGGTGCCGGCCGACTGGGCCGGGTCCACCTGCCACACCAGCCGCACCGCCACCCGGGAGGCGGTGCGGACGCGTTCGAGGCGCTGGTTCATGCCCTCGACCAGCGCGGTGGCCTGCCTGATCCGGTCGGCGAGATGCCGCCGCGTGTCACCGGCCAGCGTGCGGTCGAACAGGTCACGTTCCGCCTCCGTGATGTCCGAGCGCCGCTCATCGCGCTCTTTGCGAAGCGCCGTGCTCAGCGCCGCCGCGCCCGCGCGGACGCCGCCGGCGGTGGCGGTCAGCACCTGGACGTCGTCGTCCGGCGCCAGCTCCAGGTCGGCCCGGTCCGCGAGGATCTCCCTGGCGTGGTGGAAGGCGTCCTGCAGCCGGGCCTCGGCCTCCCTGACGTTCTTGTTCTCGTACGGCACCGCCGCCAGCCGCTCGGCCACGGCCCTGGCCGCCTCCAGCACCGCCCGCACCCCGGCGTCCGGGGCCAGCTCGATCGGCACCCGCGCGTCCTCCGGCAGGTGCCCGGCCGCCAGGCGGCGGAAACGTTCGGACACCGCGTCCCGTGCCAGGCCCGCCTCGGCGTGCTTCTCCTCCGCCATGCCCAGCTCGCCCTTGAGCCGGCCGAGCCGGGCGTTGAGCCGGCCCAGGTCGTCGTTGACCGACTTGATGAGGCGGCGACAGGCCTGGTGGGCGGCCTGGGTCGCGTGGAGCTGCTCGAGCACGTGCAGGTGCTCGACGCCGACCGTGGACTCGATGGCGGCCAGCCGCTCGGCCAGCACGACGGCGGCGGCCGCGGCTTCCTCGGCACGTTCGACGGCCCTGACCGCGAGATCCTGATATTCGCCGGCGGTCTCGGCGGCGGCCTCTGCGCGTTCGCGCGCGGCCCGGGCGTCACCGCGGCGGTCGTGCCAGACGGCGCCCGTCGTCTCGGCGGTGCGCAGCGCCTCCTCCAGGTTGTCCAGCGCGGACAGCGCGGTCGGCAGAGCGTGTCCCGCCGCCAGCTCGGTGAGCCGCCGCAGCGACCGGCCGGCCTCCTTCTCGCGCTCGCGCAGCCGCCCTTCCTGCACCCGCAGCTGGTCCTCCAGTAGCGCCACCTTCTTCACCGCGCCGTCGAGGGCCTGGAGGGCGTCGGCGTACGGCCTCCTGTCGGGTCTGCGCCGCAGCTCGGCGGCCAGCGTGTCGCGGTCGCCCGCGAGCACGGCGAGCAGGTGGTCACAGTCGGCGATCAGGCCCGCGAGCTCGCTGAGCCGCTCGTCCAGCTCGGCCATGCGGCGGCGCCTGGCGCGTTCGCGGGCGGTGGCGCCGATGTAGGAGGGCTCGGGTTTGACCCAGCGACCGGCGGCGGGGCCGAGCCGCCAGGTGCCGTCCGCACCGATGACGGCGGGATGGTCGACGCCCATCGCGGTGGGCGCGAACGCGATGCCGGACAGCACGGCGTCGGCCGACGCCGGGGAGTCCGGCTCGGGAATCAGCACGTGGGCCAGGCTGTAGGCGGGCGCGGGCCGCGACAGCGCGGCCACCGCGAAGGCGTCGTGCTCGCCCGCGTCGAACCCGCCGTCGGGCAGCAGCCACAGGTCGAGCAGGCCCGCGGCCTCGAGCGCGGCCTCCACGCCGGCCTGGGCGACGAGGTCGATGCCGGATCTGAAGGCCACCGCCCGCCACAGCGGCGCGCCCGCGCGCCCGTCCCTGGCAGTGGGGGTACGGGTGTGCGGGGCGGGCGGCTCCAGCACACCCTGCGCGTCGAGCCCCTCGCGTTCCCCGGCCAGCTCGGCACGCTCGGCCACGAGCCCTTCGCGGAACGTCGTCAGCTCCTGCTCCCTGGCCGCCAGCCGGACGGCGGCCATGGTGCGGGCCGTGCCGACCAGCTCGTCGGCCTGCTCGAACCGGTCCGCCAGGCCGGCCAGCTCGCCCGGGTCCAGCCGGAGCTGGGAGCAGCCGCTCGCCCAATCGGCCAGGGCGGCGGCCAGGTCGCGGGCGCGGTCGTCGCGGAGGCGTTCGGCCTGGTCGTGGGCCTGCTGGGCGGTGGCGAGGCCGTCCCTGGCCTGGTCGCGGTCCTGCTCGGCGGCGGTGCGGCGGTTGATCGCCTCGTCGTGAGCCAGGACCGCGACCCTGACCTCCCTGATCTGGGCGGCGCGGCTGGTCACGGCGGCCCGCAGCAGCTCCCGCGCGCGGCGCACGGCTTCCTCGCCGTCGCGCACGCTCTCCAGTGCGACAGACGGCGGGGCGACGCCGAGTCGGTCGTCGCCGCCCGCCCCGGCATCGTCGCCGGCTCGCGGCCTGCGCGCGGCGTCGGCATGAGGGCTTACGGGGCCGGACATGGATGCCCCGGCGCCACCGCCCCGGCCGCTCTCGTCGCGAGAGGCGCCCTGCCTGGCGCGCTGGTCGGGAGACGCGTGCAGGTCGGCGCCCTCGTTGGGAGACGCGGGCCGTCCGGCGCCCTCGTCGGGAGACGCGGGCCGTCCGGCGCCCTCGTCGGGAGACGCGGGCCGTCCGGCGCGCTCGCTCTCCTCATGCATCGCGAGCAGCCCCGCGCGTTCGGCCGCGTGGCGGGCCTCGGTGCGGGCGCGGTCGGCGAGTGCCGCGGCGGTGCGGGCGGCGGTCTCGGCGCGGGCCGCCACCTCCTGCTTGGCGGCGGCGGACCGGGCCGCCGTCCCCGCCTGGTCGCGGAGTCCGGCGGCCGTCTCGTGGGCGCTCTGCGCTTCGGTGCGGAGCCGGTGCAGGTCGCTGCCCGCCTTGTATGCCTCGCTCTCTTTCAGCCCGTCGATCTGTGCGGCCAGTGCCAGCTCCTGGGCCTCCTCCTCCCCCAGCCGCGCCGTGGCGGCCAGGAGCTCGTCCTCGGCCTGTTTCAAGGCCTCCCGCTTGGCTTTGGCCTCGGCGGCGAGCGAGTCCATGGTGTAGCCGGCCGAGGTCACGGCGGCCGCCGCGGCGCGCAGGACGCGCTGGGCGTACGCGCGCTGCCGGGCGGCGAGCCTGTCGGCCTCCTCCACGTCGCGGTCGAGCAGCCGCAGCTCCTCGCGCTGCCGGTCGAGCCGCTCGAACCCCTCGGCGATCTCGTGGATCTCGCCCTCGCCGAGCGGCGGCAGAGCGCTGGACAGCAGGTCGGACAGCAGGCCGGGGTCGAGGCGTTCGGACAGCTTGGGGGTGCGGAGCTGGCGCAGGGCGGTGAGCAGCGAGTCGTAGCGCTGCTCGTTGAGTCCTCGGTAGAGCGTCTGGCGCACGATGGTGCGGTAGGCGTCGGCGGACTCGTGGACCTTCCCGGACGTGCCGAGCTCCTCCACGAGCTGCGCCTTGGTCAAGGGCTGGCCGCCTTCGCCGCTGACACGGATGCCGTCCGGCGCGTCGATGCGGGCTTCTGTCGTGAAATAGGTGGCGGTGACGTTTTTGGTGTGGATGGTGGCCTGGAGGCGCGCGCCGCAGGTGAACCAGCGCCCGTCCGAGTGGCGGAACTCCAGCCACACGTATCCGACCCGGGTGGTGCCGGTGGCGCCGTCGCCCATGAGGTTCCAGTGCATGGTCCGCTCGGTGCCGCCGAACGTGGACAGCCGGCTCGGCTTGAGGCTGGCGTCGAGCACGTACGGCAGCAGCAGCTCCAGCACCTTCGACTTGCCGCTGCCGTTGGGCCCGCGCAGCAGCAGCCGGCCACGGTGGAACTCGAACACCTCGTCGTAGTAGCGCCAGACGTTGAGTATCCCGGCACGTACGGGCGTCCAGCGGCCCTCTCCTCCGCGTCTGACCCGTTCGGAGGTGAGCTCGGTGACGGTCATGCGTCCTCCATGAAGTCCGTGCCGCGATCGACCCGGTAGCGTGCGGCGGCCGGCAGGGCGGCGACCTGGTCACCGCCGCGGCGGGCCAGCCCGAACAGCATGAGCACCTCCAGCGCGTCGGCGGCCAGCCGCGGCCCGCCGCCGTCCGACTGGTAGGCCTTGGCCCATTGGGGGAAGCGGCGCAGCAGATCGGCGGCCTCGGCCTCGAGCCGGGCCGCGGTCACGGGGCCGGCGGAGACCAGCAGGTCGAGCAGGAGCAGGGCGGCGACCTTGGCGTGGCTGGAGTCGTCGGGGAACCTGGCGTCCGTGGCGGTGGAGTCGGAGTCGACGAGCAGGAAACCCTCCGCCCGCTCCTCCAGCACGAAACCGGCCTCCTCGGCGGCGCGGCGGATGATCTGGCGGCCGGTGAGCGAGGCCGCGTACGCGGACTGGGCGGGGGTCAGCCCGTCGCGGTAGACGACGGGCTCGTCGAGCAGGCGGCGGATGATCGAGTGCCTGGCCCACAGGTTGCGCTGGGTCTCGGTGGGCTCGTCGCCGCCGTACCGGGTCTCCGCGGTGAGCGCGGCGAGGTCGGCGCCCCCTCCTGCCGCCGCGATCCTGGACGGGGGCACCGGCGCGGCGAGCAGCCTGATCACGCGGGTGGTGTCGACGCGGTAGAGCACTTTGGCGTCCTCGTCGGCCAGGTAGGCGTCGGTCGTCCCGTCCATCGCCGTGACCGCCCCGTAGTGCTCGAGCAGTTTGAGCGCGTCCACGAAAGCCGCCCTTTCCTCGCTCTTGACCGGGTCGAACGCCGGCACCTCCGGCTCGACCCCGGCCGCTTGCACCACGCGCTGCGCCAGCATGCCGATCGTGGTGACCGGTGAGGTGAGCAGCTCGGCCGCGCACAGGCACAGCAGCGTGTAGCGGCGGCGGTCGAACGGCGCCCGCGTCGTGCGCCGCCGCCGGGCCGGCCGGGTCGCGCTCGCCTCGGACCTGACCTTGACCAGGCGGGCGTACCCTTGACGCGGTTCCACGACCAGCCGCCACCCGCAGAAGTAGTCGAACCACTGGGTGAGCGGCTGCCGCCGCTTCCTGATCAGGTCGAACGCGGCCGGATCGTCGTGCAGGGACACCAGCGGCCGGCCGAGGAGCGTCCTGATCGCCCGCGCGATCTCCTCCTTCTCGGCCCGGACGAGCTGGTTGGCGAGCGTGCTCACGCGCCCACCGCCCCAGCGCGCGCGCCCCCGAGCGAGCGGATGTCGATGAGGTAGTCGGGCCCTCTGAACCATCCCTCCGAGGTGCGCAGAACCGCGACCGACCCGTCGTCCGGGGCCCGGAGCACGATCTCCACTCGCCCGTCCGAGGTCACGGCCCGCCGGAACCCGGTCGAGTCGGGCCGCTCGGCCAGGGCCCGCCCCAGCAGGTCGAGCAGCCGCCCGAACGTGTCGTGGTCGAGCTCCCCCAGCTGCGACAGCCGCATCGCCCCCGTCGTGGCGAGCGCCGACCAGGCGGCCTCCAGCTCCGCCCGCTCCTTCTCCGCCCTGGCCCGCCGTTCGGCCCGCAACGCCACCACGTCACGCACTCGTCCCGTGCGGCCCATCCGCTCGGTGCGTCCCCGTGACCGCAGCAACGCCGACACCTCGACCGGCTCCGCCTCCGCCCACGGCACTCCGACCGGGATGAGCTCGGCATCGGCATGACCGAGATGCGCGTGCCTGGCCGGCCCGAGCCCGAAGGCCGCATCCCACAGCCGGTGCGCGTCGTCCTCGCCGGCCGCCGTGGCGAACCAGCGGGCCAGCGTGCGGAAGTCGGCCGCGGCGCTGGAAGAGCGCCGGCGCGAGTCGGTGATCCGGTCGAGCACCTGCAGCAACGACACGATGGCCCGCCGCGCCACATCGTGCAGCTGCCGCACCCGCGGAACACCCCCGTCCTCAGGGGCGAACCAGAGCAGCAGCCCCTCCCACCGCGCCGCCCGGACCGCCAGCCACGGCGTCGCGTGGTCGACCCCTGGCAGCTTCGGCAGGTCGGCCCCGTCGAGCGCCCGTGCGTGCACCACGCTCACCCCGTGCCGGGCGACCCCGCTCAGCGCGGCGGCGATGACGTCCGCCCGCTGCTCCAGATTGGTCACGAACTCCTGCAGATAGGCCACCGTGGCGGCCTTGACCTCGTGGAACGTGGTGAGATCCGTCCCCTCGACGCGCAGCAGCCGCTGCAACTCGCCGTTGAACTGCTTGGTGTTGCCGCGCAACCCGTCCAGATGCGCCTCGAGCTCGTGCAGGCTGGTGAAGATGCGCCGGTTACGGCCCGGGTCGGGGTCCCGCAGCAGCCCTTCGAGCTCCCCCAGCCGGTCGGCGATGGCGTCGAGCACCGCCGTCTGCAGCGCCCCCGCCGAGGCCAGCATCGCCATCGCGTGCTGCACTCCGGCGAACGCCGCCTCCCCACGCTTGGTCAGCGAATATTGCAGGTTTTTCCGCTCGTACTCCTCAGCCGTGGCGAAGCTCCCGGCGTGATTGAAGATCACGTCCAGCAGCCCCCATCCCACGAGTTGCTTGAGCGTGCCGGCCAGGTCCTGCTCGGCGATCGGCGCGTACCACCCCACGCTCCGCAGCCGCTCCCGCACCTCGTCGATGGTGAGCGCCGTCTCCAACCGCTCGTTGGCCTCCCCGAAGGCGTAGAGCACGGCGGTATGCAGATCCGCCCTTTCCGTGGTGGTGAACCGGAACATCTCCGGCGGCACCCGCGGCAGCTCGGCCATCGTCCCGCTCCCCTCCTCGCATGCTTCCCGCGCACCGCAAACCGTAGCGGGGAACGCCGACAGGACGGCCGCGGTTTGCGATCAGATCACACGGGTACGGCGCCACCATTGGCCCTGGGCCGGGCGATGAGAAGGGGGACGGAAGTGGCTGAGTTCGAGGCGACGCGCGGGATGCCGGCCGTCAGCACGATCGTGTACAGCGTCGCGTCCGACGTCGCGGTCATGGACCGCTGGCTGCCGCGAGGACTGCACGTCACCGGCGCCGGCCCCGGCACGGTCGAGGCTGACGGCGACCTGGTGCCCGGCGAGGGAACGCACGAGGGACTGTTCCGCGCCTCGGAGGAGCAGCTGCGGGTGGAGTGGGGCGGCCGTGACCACCCCGACTACGCCGGCTGGCTGCAGGTGGCGGACTCGGCGAGCGGGACCAGCGAGGTGACCGTTCACATCTCCCTGCTCGACGAGCCGGACTCGGGCCCCCGGGCGGACCAGGTCCGCGAGCTGCTCGACCGCTCCCTCGACCGCCTGGCCGACGAGGTGGCCAACCGCGCTCACGGCGCCGGCTGACGCGCCGGCAGGTCGAGCGGGATTCTGTTAACCCCCCACCGCCCCTCGTACTGATTCGATACCGTCGTCCAGTGCTCACCGGATCCCAGGACACGACCTTCATCGTCATCCGCGGCAATTCCGGTTCTGGCAAGTCCACCGTGGCACGCGCCGTGCGGGAGGCGTACGGGCGCCGGGGCATGGCCGTGATCAGCCAAGACGTGGTCCGCCGCGACATACTCCGCGAGCTGGACCGGCCGGGCGGCGTGAACATCGGCCTGCTGGACGTGATGTGCCGGCACGCTCTGGACGCCGGCTACCACGTGATCTTGGAAGGCATCCTCGCCTGCAGCCGTTACGGGGAGACGTTGCAGGCGTTGTGCCGCGACCACCGCGGCAGGACCCTCTGCTACTACCTCGACGTCTCATGGGAGGAGACGCTCCGCCGGCACGGGACCCGGCCGCAGCGCGCCCGGTTCGGCCCGGAGGAGATGCGGCAGTGGTACGTCGAGAGGGACGTCCTGCCTGACGTGCACGAGACGATCATCGCCGAGAGCAGCCCACTGGAGGAGATCGTCCAGCTGCTCCTGCGGGACGCCGGACTGCTGATCGATGAGACGGTCCGGCCGGCGTCCGCCCCAGCGACGGCCACGCCCCAGGAAGGCCTGCCGGACCGGCCGGCCATCGGCAGGAGGAACACCATGGGCGAGCAGCGACCGGAGCCCTTGGTCGACGAATCGATCGCGATCGTCGCGCCGGCACGTGACGTGTGGCAGGCGATCGTCATCGCGGAGATCCGCGCCGGCTGGTGGGGTTACCTGGACCTCGACGCGACCGCCGGCGGGCGGTTCGAGGAGCGCTGGACCGACGACGACGGGCGGGAGGCGCGCACGACCGGAAAG
Source organism: Nonomuraea sp. 3N208 (assembly GCF_052245935.1). Classification (NCBI taxonomy): domain Bacteria; kingdom Bacillati; phylum Actinomycetota; class Actinomycetes; order Streptosporangiales; family Streptosporangiaceae; genus Nonomuraea; species Nonomuraea sp. 3N208. The sequence continues at coordinate 25,558 of NZ_JBQQBR010000011.1, forward strand.
GTGATCGAGGTCGTCGCCGATCACCTGCTGGTGTTGTCGTGGGCGGACGAGGATTGGCCCGCGGCGACCCGGGCCGAGATCCAGCTCACCGAGATCGACGGCTCCACGATGGTCCGGATCCTGCACACGGGCTGGGGAACGCTGCCGGACGGTGCGGCCCTGGCGGCGCAGCACCGCTCGGGCTGGCTGCTGCATCTGGCCAATCTCCGCCGGTATGTCGAGGACAGCGCCGTCTTCTAGGCGTTCGTCAGGACTCCAGGGCCAGGGACAGGCGGCGTGCCAGGCCGGTGTTGCGGCGGTGGCCCACCCGGTGCACCGCCAGCTCCAGCGCCTCACGCTGCCCCACCAGCACCACCCATGCCTTGGCCCGGGTCACCAGTGTGTAGAGAAGCTTGCGGCGCAGCATGATCCCGCCGGACTCGGCGACGATCGGCGCGACCACGAACGGATATTCGCTGCCCTGCGAGCGGTGCACGCTGATCGCGTACGCGTGGGTCAGGTCGTCGAGCTCGTCGAATCCGTAGTGCACGCTCTCCCCGTCGTCGGTCCTGATCGTGATCGTGCGCTCGGCCGGCTCCACGTCCGTGACCGTCCCGGTCTCCCCGTTGAAGACGCCCTTGTCGTAGTTGTTGCGGATCGGCATGACCCGGTCGCCCACCCGGAACACGGTCGCCCCCGACCAGTGCTCGGGCTTGTCGTCCGCGGCCGGGTTGAGCTGGTCCTGGATGAGCCGCCCGAGCGCGGTGGCGCCCGTCTCGCCCTTGCGCATCGGGCACAGCACCTGCACCTGGTCGGGCTCGACGTTCTGCTTGCGCGGGATCGCGACCATGGCCAGATGGGCGACCCGCCGGGCGACCTGCTCGGGATCGTCCAGCTCCTCGAACCAGAACCCGCCCCGCCCCGGCGTCACCGGCATGCGGCCGGCGCGGATGCGGTAGGCGGCCTCGATGATGCCGCTGCCGTCCGACTGGCGGAAGACGTGGGTGAGCTGGACCCGCGGGATCTCCGGCACGCGCAGCAGGTCGGCCAGCACCTCGCCGGGCCCGATGCTGGGCAGCTGGTCGCTGTCGCCGATGAGCAGCAGGTGGCTGCCCGCCGGGACGGCGGCGGTCAGCCGGGTGGCCAGGTGGAGGTCGAGCATGGACGCCTCGTCGACCACGATCAGGTCGGCCTGCGACGGCCGCTCGTCGAAGAGCGTCTCCGGGTCCGGGTCGGGCTGCTGGGCGAGCATGCGGTGCACGGTCATCGCGGGCAGCCCGGTCAGCTCGGACAGGCGTTTGGCCGCCTTGCCGGTCGGGGCGGTGAGCGTGACCGTGCCGCCCCCCGCCCTGACGATGGTCGCGATGGCCTTCACCGTGTGGCTCTTGCCGCACCCGGGCCCGCCGGTGATGACCGAAACGGTGCTGGTCAGCGCCATGGTGACGGCCGCGCGCTGGTCGTCGTGCAGCCCGGGGTCCTCGCGGAACGACCGCAGCGGCAGCGTCGAACGCGCCTGCGTGAGCCGGGCGAGCTGGGCGGCGAGCGCGCTCTCGCGGGCGTGCATGTGCTTGGCGTACGCCACCATCTGCCCCGGCTGGTCCGGCGAGGTCTCGACGACCAGCCGGCTGTCGGCGACGAGCGCGTCCAGCATCGGCCGCACCAGGTCCTGCTCCTGCTCGATCAGCTCCGCCGCCTCCCTGACCAGCGTGGACACCGGCAGATAACAGTGCCCGTCGCGGGTGCCGGCCGCCTCCAGCCGGTCAAGCAGCGCCGCCTTGACCCGCTGCGGGCTGCGCTCGGGCACACCTGCCTGCAGCGCGATCCGGTCGGCGATGCGGAAGGCGATGCCCCTCACCCGCCCGATCAGCCGGTACGGGTCCGTGGCGAGCACCTCGTCGGCGTCCTGCCCGAACGCCTGGTAGATCTTGGCCGCGAGCAGCGGGCTGACCCCGAGCCCCTGCAGCGTCACCATCAGCGCGGCGATCGCCTTCTGCTCCCGCCACGCCTCGACGATCTGCGCCTGGCGCAGCGGCCCGATGTTGACGACCTCGGTGAGCCGCTGTGGCTCGGTGTCGATGACTTTGAGCGTGGCCTCGCCGAAGTGGTCGACGATCGCGTACGCCAGCCGCGGCCCGATCCCCCTGACCAGCCCCGACCCCAGGTAGATGCGGATCGCCCGCACCGACGACGGCGTCACCCGCTCGCAGCCGGTGACCGCGAACCGCCGGCCGTAACGCGGATGCCGGCTCCAGTCGCCGAAGATCCGCAGCGTCTCGCCCGGCTGCACCGCGGCCAGCGCCCGCCCCGTGGCCACGAAGTCGGCCATGCCGTCGGCGCTCATGCGCGCCACGGTGTATTCGTCCTCCCGGACGTAGACGAGCTGCTCGACCGACGCCTCCACAGTAGAGATCAAACCATCCGCGACCGACAATCGGGTTCACACGGCGCTGGTCGCGTCTCGCGGGGACTACGTCATCGTGGTTGCCGTAGGTGGGAAAGGGATGTCGCCCCACGGCTCGCCGTGCAGCGGATGCAGCGCCTTGGTGTGGTCCAGCCATATGAAGGCGTCGTAGCGTCGGCCGACGACCGTCGGCACGTAGTTGCCCCAGCGTTCCCGCTCCGGGTGGTACACCACGCCGATCGCCCGGTGCCCCATGGGCTCGTCGTACCACATCGGCCTGGGGCCGGCGGGCACGACGAACAGCGCCCGGCCGTCGGGCAGGTCCGCCTCGTGCAGCAGCGCTTCCAGGGACGCCGGGCGGGCGGGCGGCACCGGCATGACGTGGTGCTGCGTGCCCCACCGGTTCGCGGCCACCACCGAACCCCGATGGCTGCCGAAACCCACGAGCACCACGGCCTCGCCGTGCCGTTCACGGGCGAGTTGTCCCAGGTTGGTCATGCCGGCCGCCGCCATGTCCGTGGCGCGGGCGTCGCCGACGTGCGTGTTGTGCGCCCACACGATCCCCTTGGGGCCGCGGACGCTCGCCAGCCGGTCCAGGGTGTCGGCCATGTGCACGTCCCTGACGTTCCATGACTCGGGGCCGCCGCGGACCATGGCCCGGTAGTAACGTTCTGCCCCGGCCACGACCTCGGCGTTCTGCCGCACGCCGAGGTCTTCGGGCGCCGCTCTGCGCACCGCGGCGAGCAGGTTCACGACCTCGTCCTCGCAGGCGTCGGGCACCAGCCGGGTGGCCAGGCCGTACTGCTGCGGGTCGTGCCCGTAGGACTCGAAGCAGTGCAGGGCGTCCGTCACCGCCTCCATCTGCGCGGGCAGGTGGGCGGCGGCGTAGCGGCGCACGGCGCGCAGCGAGTCCCACAGGCTGTAGACGTCCAGCCCGTAGAAGCCGCAGCGCTCGGTGAGCGGAAGTTTGGCGTTCCAGAGCCGCAGCCAGCGGCAGAAGTCCACGACCTCGTGGTTGGCCCACATGAACGTCGGCCAGCGGGCGAAGCCGTACAGGGCCTCGAAGGGATCGTTGTCGCCGGTGACGGCCTGGTTGACCCGTTCGCAGTCGGGCCAGTCTCCTTCGACCCCGATGAAGGTGAACTCCTTCTCCTCGATCAGCCTGCGGGTCAGGTCGGACCGCCAGGCGTAGAAGTCGTGCGTTCCGTGGCTGGCCTCGCCGATCAGCACGAACCGGGCGTCGCCGATGCGTTCGAGCAGCGGGTCGAGATCGTCGGTGCGGGTCAGCGGCAGAGCGGAGCGCCGCACCTCGTCGATGCTCGTCATTCGTCCTCCTCCTCCGCGAGCATGTGGAGGCATTCGCGGGCGAGCTGGAGCTCCTCCCGCACCTGGACCACCATGACGGGGACGGCGGCGCCGTACGCGCTGACCGGCCCGTCCTCGTGGCGGTTGCCGCCGGGCGGAGGCTGGACGCCGAGCAGGCCGAGGCGGCGGCACACCGCCTCCCGCACCTCGGGCTGGTCCCAGCCGATCTCGCCGGTGAACACCAGAGCGTCTATGCGCGTGAGCGACGTGGCCACGGCGGCGATCTCCCTGCTCACCCGGTGGGCGAACACGTTCAGCGCGAGCGCGGCCGCCTCGTCCCCGTCCCGCTCGGCGGCGACCAGCTCTCGTGTGTCCCCTGACCGCCCGTTCGACAGGCCCAGCAGCCCGGATCGCCGTTCCAGCCCTTCGCCCAGCTCCTCCAGCGACAGGTGGCCCTCGGACAACAACCACACCAGCATGCCAGGATCGACGCTGCCCGAGCGTTTGCTCATCGGCACGCCCTCCAGCGGCGTGAACCCCATCGACGTGTCCAGGCTGCGCCCGCCCGCGACCGCGCACACCGAGCACCCGCCGCCCAGGTGCGCCAGCACCAGCTCCAGCTCCGGCATCGGCCGGCCGAGCAGCTCGGCCACCCGATCGGCGGCCCAGGCGTAGGACAGGCCGTGGAAGCCGTAACGACGCAGGCCGTGCCGCTCGCGCCACTCCCGCGGCAGGGCGTACGTCGCGGCCGCCGCCGGCAGGCCGGCGTGGAAGGCGGTGTCCGGGCACAACACGTGCGGCACGGCAGGCAACTCCTCGCGGGCCGCCGCCAGCAGCGCCAGCGACGGCGGCAGGTGCAGCGGCGCCAGGCTCGTCATCTCGCTGAGCGCCGCCACGGTCTCGTCGTCGGCCACCGTCGGGGTGCGCACGACCTCACCGCCGTGCACCAGCCGGTGCGCCACCGCCCGGATGTCGCGGTCGAAGTGCCCGCCGAGGAAGGCCGACACCTCATCCCTGGCTGCGCGGAGATCGACGGCGCGCTCGGCGTGCGCGCTGTCCAGCACGCTCCCGCCCTGCACCAGATCGAGGCGCAGGCTCGACGAACCGGCGTTGACGGTCAATATCGCCTCCGACTCGGCCACCTGCTCGTCGATCGCCCGGCTCATGCGGCACGGCTACCCGCCACCGCCATCACAAAACGGACGTATCCGGACGAATGACCTATCCGGCTTTACCGCGGTCGGAGGTTGTCTCGCGAGGAGGCCGGGTAGGCGAAGCGCCATGAACATCACCCTTCAGGTCAACGGCGTCCCGCGCGCGGTAGACGTGGACCCCCGGATGTCGCTGCTCGACCTGCTGCGCGAACGGCTGGGGCTGATCGGCGCGAAGAAAGGGTGCGACCACGGCCAGTGCGGGGCCTGCACGGTGCTGATCGACGGGCGGCGGGCCAACGCGTGCCTGGCGCTCGCGGTCGCGGTGGAGGGCTCGGAGATCACCACCGTCGAGGGCCTGGCCCACGGGGACGAGCTGCATCCGCTGCAGGCGGCGTTCATCGAGCACGACGCGTTCCAGTGCGGCTACTGCACGCCGGGGCAGCTCTGCTCGGCGACCGGCATGCTCGGCGAGCCCGGGCCGAGCGCCGTCACCGACGACGTCCTGGTCGACCCCGATCTGACGCCCGCGGAGATCAGGGAGCGGATGAGCGGCAATCTGTGCCGGTGCGGCGCGTACGTGAACATCGTCAGTGCGATCTCCAGCACGGTCACAGGGGCGGCGCGGTGAAGTCCTTCGAGTACGCCCGCGCCGGCAGCCCGTCGGATGCGGTGCGCCGGTTCCAGCCGGGCGCCATGTACCTGGGCGGCGGCACCAACCTGGTCGACCTCATGCGTCTCGGCGTGGCCGAGCCCGACCGCCTCGTGGACGTCAGCCGCCTGCCGCTCGACGCGATCGAGCAGGTCCGCGACCGGCTGCGGATCGGCGCCGCGGTACGCAACAGCGATCTGGCGGCCGACCCGCTCGTCCGCGCCCGTTATCCGATGCTCGCCCGCGCGGTGCTCAGCGGCGCCTCCGGCCAGGTACGCAACATGGCGACGGTGGCCGGCAACCTGCTGCAGCGCACCCGGTGCGCGTACTTCCAGGACGTGAGCAGGCCGTGCAACAAGCGCCGGCCAGGCACCGGCTGCCCCGCCATCGAGGGCGACCACGCGAACCTGGCGGTGCTCGGCCGCTCGGACGGCTGCGTGGCCACCCACCCCTCCGACATGGCCGTAGCGCTGGCCGCTCTGGACGCCGAGGTCCACGTCACCGGGCCGGCCGGCGACCGCGTCATCCCGATGCCCGGCCTGCACCGCCTGCCCGGCGACGCGCCCGAGCGGGACACCGTCCTGGAGCCCGGCGACCTGATCACCGCCGTCGAGCTGCCCGCGCCGCCGCCCGGCGCCTCGGCCTACCGCAAGGTACGCGAGCGTGCGTCGTTCGCGTTCGCCCTCGTGTCCATCGCCGCCGTGCTCGACGTCGGCCCCGACGGGATCGTGGCCGGCTGCCGCATCGCGCTCGGCGGCGTCGCCCACGCGCCTTGGCGGGCCGAACGCGCCGAGCAGGCGATCGTCGGCGGCCCTGCCACCGGTGCGGCGTTCCTGGCCGCCGCCGAGGCCGAGCTCGCCCAGGCCCGCCCGCTGCCGCGCAACGCCTTCAAGGTCCCGCTGGCACGCAACCTGATCGTCAGCACACTCGAGGAGCTCACGCCGTGAACCGCGTCGAGGGCCGCGTCAAGGTCACGGGGCTGGCCACGTACGCCGCCGAATACCCGGTCGAGGGCGTCACCTACGCCTACCCCGTGCAGTCGCGCATCGCCAAGGGCCGCGTCACCCACGTGGACGTGAGCCGGGCCCTCGCCATGCCCGGCGTGCTGGGCGTGCTGTCCGTCGAGGACCCACCCGAGCTGGCCGACGACGCCGACGCCGAGCTGGCCCTGTTCCAGAGCCGCGACGTGGCCTACCGGGGCCAGTTGATCGCCGCCGCCGTCGCCGGCACCTACGAGGAGGCCCGCGCCGCCGCCGACGCCGTGCGCGTCGCGTACGAGCCCGCTGACCACGACGTCGGCCTGCGCGCCGACCACCCCGGCCTCTACCGGCCGGAGGTCGTCAACCCGGACTACCCGGCCGACACCGAGCAAGGCGACGTCGAGGCGGGCCTGGCCGAGGCCGCGACCACGATCGACGTGACGTACACGACCCCGGTCCTGCACAACAACCCGATGGAGCCGCACGCCGCGCTCGCCGTGTGGGCCGGCGACGGCAGGCTGCTGGTCTACGACTCGGCGCAGGGCGCGTCCATCGACCAGGACACGATCGCCAAGACGTTCGGCCTGCCGCCGAACCGCGTCCGCGTCGTCTCCAGGCACGTCGGCGGCGGCTTCGGCAGCAAGGGCACCACCCGGCCGCACGCCGTGCTCGCCGCCCTGGCCGCGAGGGCCGTGGGCCGCCCGGTCAAGGTGGCGCTGACCAGGCAGCAGATGTTCGACGTCACCGGCTATCGCACGCCCACGATCCAGCGGCTGCGCCTGGGCGCGGACGCCGACGGGCGGCTGACGGCGCTGGAGCACGTCGCGTACGAGCAGAGCTCCACGCTCGTGGAGTTCGCCGAGCAGACCGCGACCCCGGCCCGCGTCATGTACGCCGTGCCCGCGCTGCGGACCGCGCACCGGCTGGTCCGGCTGGACGTGGCCACCCCGTCGTGGATGCGCGCCCCCGGCGAGTGCCCCGGCATGTACGCGCTCGAGTCCGCCATGGACGAGCTGGCCTACGCCGCCGGCCTCGACCCCGTCGAGCTGCGCGTCCGCAACGAGCCCGAGACCGAGCCGGAGAGCGGCCTGCCCTTCAGCTCCCGCAACCTGGTCGCCTGCCTGCGCGAGGGCGCCCGCCGCTTCGGCTGGGACCGGCGCGACCCGGCGCCGGGCGTGCGGCGGAAAGGAGAGTGGCTGGTCGGGACGGGCGTGGCCGCCTCCACCTACCCGGCCAGGCGCATGCCGTCGCAGGCCCTGGCCACCGTGCAGGACGGCGACTTCCTCATCCAGGTGGCCGCCACCGACATCGGCACCGGCGCGCGTACCGCGCTGACCAGGATCGCGGCCGAGAGGCTCGGCGTCGCCCCCGATCGCGTGCACGTGGAGCTGGGCGACAGCGACCTGCCGGCCGCGCCGGTCGCCGGCGGCTCCATGGGCACGGCCTCGTGGGGGTCGGCCATCGTGCGCGCCTGCGAGGAGCTGATGAAGGACGGCAAGGAGGGCCGCGCCGACACCACCGGGGAGATCGCCGCCGACACGCGGCTGGCCAGGCACGCCTTCGGCGCCCAGTTCGCCGAGGTCCGGGTCAGCGAGGTGACCGGCGAGGTACGCGTGTCACGCCTGCTCGGCGTGTTCGCCGCCGGGCACATCGTGGACGCCGAGCTGGCGAGGTCGCAGTTCATCGGCGGCATGACGATGGGCCTGGGCATGGCGCTGATGGAGGAGACGCAGACTGACGAGGAGTTCGGCGGCTTCCTCCGGCGCGACCTGGCGCAGTACCACGTCCCCGCCTGCGCCGACGTCGAGAGCATCGAGGCGGTCTGGCTGGAGGAGCAGGACGAGCGGCTCAACCCGATGGGCAGCAAGGGCATCGGCGAGATCGGCATCGTCGGCACCGCGGCCGCCATCGGCAACGCCGTCCACCACGCCACCGGCCACCGCGTCCGCGACCTCCCCATTACGCCGGCGAAGATCCTCATGCCAAGGTTTTGACCCGGCTTGGAGGGAAGGAGAGGTCTCTCGTGCAGACGACGGGAGGCCGGGTGAGACGGGAATCGGAGCCGGAGCGGGCGGACCGCAACTTCGTGGAGCTGCTGCAGGGCGCGCGCGTGGCGGTGACGGGCGTGCAGGTGTTGTTCGCGTTCCTGCTGACCGTGCCCTTCTCACCGGGGTTCGCCCGGCTGAGCCTGGCCGACCGATGGTTGTTCTACGTCGCGCTGGTCAGCGCCGCCGTCGCGTCGATCTGCTACATCGCGCCGACCGCGCAGCACCGGGTGCTGTTCCGGCAGGGCCGCAAGGAGACGCTGGTACGCCGCTCCAACCTCTACGGCATCCTGGGCGCGCTCGCGCTGGCGGTGTCGATGACCACGGCCACCATGCTCGTGATCGACTACCTCTTCGGCCCTGCGCTGGCCTGGGTCACCGCCGGCGTCATCGCCGCGCTGGCCCTGTGGACGTGGTTCGCCCAGGCGGCGCTCAACCGGTCCGACGATCAGCCGTCCTCAGGCGGCAACGCCGTGCCGTCCCCGTCCTCGGGCGGCAACGCGGTGCCGTCGTCCCGCGACGACTGACGCGTGTAGGCGGCCCGCGCCACCATGTACGCCGCGACCGCCACGGTGATCACCTGAGCGGCCCCCACCAGGAGCAGCGGCCCGGCCGTCGCCCAGGTGGGCCGGTGCAGCCACATGGCGAGCAGCACCAGCAGCACCCCGGCCACCTGCGGCTTCGTGCCCGCGTGCATGCGGTCCAGGGTGGTGCGGAACCGTACGAGTCCGGCGCCGGCCGACAGCGCCAGCCCCGCGCCGAGCAGCAGGCAGGCCGCGGCCGCCACGTCGAGCGGGCTCACCGCGACCTCCCGGAGAAGAACCTGGCCAGCGACACCGACCCGACGAACCCCAGCAGCGACAGCACCAGCAGGATCGGCAGGTCCGCGTAATCGTCCGTGGCCACGGCGAACGCCCCCACCCCGCACATCGCCAGCGCCGTCATCGTGTCGAGCGCCACCGCCCGGTCCAGCATCGACGGCCCGCGCGCCGCCCGGTAGAGCGTGAGCGCCGCCGCGCAGCCGAGCAGGACGAGCGTCACCACGTACACCGGCGTCATCCCAGTTCCTCCCGATCCCGCCGGGTGCCGAACGCCGCCACGATGCGCGACTCGAGCGCGGCCACATGCGCCCGCACGTCCTCGGCGGCGTCGCCGGGCAGCCCCAGAATGTGCAGCATCAGGCACCGCTCCTCGACGTACGCCTCCACGACGAGGCTGCCGGGCACGTTCGCCAGTGCCGCCATGATCACCACGATCATGGACTCCGACGACGTCCGCAGCTCCACGCGCACGAGCTGCGTCGGCGGCGGCCCCGGCCGGAACACCCAGATCACCACCCGCGCGGTCGAGACCACCATGTCCCAGCCGAACCACACCAGGAAGCGCACCAGCGCCACCGGGCGGATCCTGATGCCCGGGTCGAGCATGGGCAGCGGCAGCAGCCACGTCACCACGAGCGCGGCCGCCACCCCGCCCAGCACGTTCCCGATCGACAGGTCGCCCCACAGGGTCACCCAGATCAGCGCCAGCCAGGCGATCAGCCACAGCCGCGGGCTCACCGGTCCCTCCCCAGCACGGCCTCGATGTAGGGCCCGCGCGCCATCAGCTCGCCCGCCGCCCGCTGCGCCAGCGCCGACAGCGGCCCGGCCAGCACCGTGTACGACAGCCCGAGCGCCACCAGCGCCGCCACCGGCGCGGACAGCGCTAGGGGCAGCGTGGTCGTGGTCACCGTCGGCTCCTGGCCGGTGACCTCCTCGCTCTCCACCACAGTGCCCGTCCTGACCTCGCGTGGGGCGCGCCAGAACGCCTTGCCCCACGTCTTGGCGACCGCGTACAGGGTGAGCAGGCTCGTCGCCAGCCCCGCGGTCACCAGCACGACGGGCAGTGGCCCGCCGACGGCCAGGCCTGCCTGCACCAGCATGAGCTTGCCCAGGAAGCCCGACATCGGAGGGATGCCGGACAGGTTCATGGCGGGCACGAAGAACAACACGGCGATCAGCGGCGCGGTCTTCATCAGTCCGCCGAGCCCGGTCACGGAGGTGGTGCCGGTACGCCGCTCGATCAGCCCGGTCACCAGGAACAGCCCGGTCTGGACGGTGATGTGGTGCACCACGTAAAAGATCGCGCCCGCCATGCCCGCCACCGTGGCCAGCGCCACCCCGAACACCATGTACCCGATGTGGCTGACCAGCGTGAAGGACAACATCCGTTTGATGTCGGTCTGGGCGACCGCGCCGAGCACCCCCGTCAGCATCGTGGCCAGCGCCACCCACATCAGCAGCGTCGAGACCGGCCCGCCGGGGAACAGCAGCGCCTCCAGCCTGATGAGCGAGTACACGCCGACCTTGGTGAGCAGCCCGGCGAACACGGCCGTGGCGGGGGCGGGCGCGGTCGGGTAGGAGTCCGGCAGCCACGCCGATATGGGGAACATCGCCGCCTTGATCGCGAACACCAGCAGCAGCATGAGCTCCACCAGCAGCTTCACCTGCTCGGGCAGCGTGGTGAACCGCAGGGCGAGCTGCGCCATCGACAGCGTCCCCGTGGCCGCGTACGTGATCGCCAGCGCGATGAGGAACAACATCGACGAGGCCAGCGCCATCAGCGTGTACGTGGCGCCCGCCCGGATCCTGGACTCGGTGCCGCCGAACGTAAGCAGCACGTACGAGCCGCTCAGCAGCAGCTCGTAGGCCACGAACAGGTTGAACAGGTCCCCCGACAGGAACGCGTCGGCCACCCCCGCCACCATCACCAGGAACGCCGGATGGAAGATCGCCATGGGCGCCTCGTGCTCCTGCACGTCGTAGGCGTTGGCCACCGAGTACACCATCACGCACAGCGTCACGGCCGACGACACCAGCAGCAGCAGCGTCGAGAGCCGGTCGGCCACCAGGCAGATCCCGACCGGCGACGGCCAGCCGCCCAGCTCTGTGACCAGTGGGCCGCCCCCGTCCACCGCCACGAGCAGCAGCGCCGACACCACGAGCGACACGCCGAGCGTGACGATGCTGATGACCGACTGCAGGTGCCGCAGCCGGCCGCCGATCGCCAGCTTCACCCCGGCCGCCAGCAGCGGCAGTACCACGGGCACGCAGACGAGGCTCTCGATCACGAGTCCTCGCCCTTCAGCTCCGGGTCCTGCGCGAGGGCCTGGCGCGTCCGCTCGTCCCTGATGGCCGCCCGCATCTGCCTGAGCGCCTCCCGCTGGCGGGTCCTGAGCCTGCGGCGCAGCTCCCGCTCCCTGGCCGCCTGCGCCTCGCGCCGGCGCGCGTGCTCCTCGCGCAGCTCCTCGATGCGCAGCACGTTGTCCGTGGCGGCGGCCTCCTCGCGCTGCCCGGCCGCCTCCAGGCGGCCCTGGATCTCCTCCTCCGACACCCCCAGCTCCCGGTGCTCGCGCATCCAGCGCTCCAGCTCCGAGTGCACCCGGGAGATCCGCCGCTCCAGATCGGCCTCCTCCAAGCGCTCCCGCTCGGCCTGCTCGGCCTCCAGGTGCGCCAGCTCGGCCCGCTGCTCGGCGACCAGCCGCCGGTAGGCGTCCTGCCTGCGGCGCACGGCGTCGCTCAGCTCGCCGCGCCGGGCCCGCAGCCGCACTCGCCGGTCCTCGGTGTCGTCCTGGACCTCGTCGCTGCCGGTGAGCTGCCACGAGCGGTGCACCAGGGCCAGCAGGAACGCCGTCACACCCAGGGTGATCACGATGGCGGTCAGCACCATGGCCTGCGGCAGCGGGTCGGCCATCCCCTGTGTCCCGGTGAAGGGTGGGCCGCCGGCGTCGCCGCCCGCGGTCACGATCAGCAGGTTCACCCCGTTGCCCAGCATGATCACGCCCGCCAGCACCCGTACCAGGCTGCGTTCGAGCAGCAGCGTCACCCCGGCCGCCACCATCGCGCAGCACGCCGCGAGCGGCAGCAGCGACACGGTCACGGGCTCTCCCCGGCGTCGATCTGCCGGTCCAGCTCGGCGCCCAGGCCGCGCAGGATGTCCTGCACCATGCCGATCACCGACACGTAAACGCCGAGGTCGAACAGCAGCCCCGTCGACACGTGCACGTGCCCGATCAGCGGCACGGTCACGTCGGCGTCGAGCATGTCCAGAGCCGCCCGGCCGAACAGCAGCCCGGCCAGCGCCGTCCCCGCCGACAGCGTCAACCCCACCCCCATGAGCACGCCCGCGTGCACTGGCACCGCCGTGGCCAGCTCGTTGCGGCCGCCCGCCAGGTACCGCACCATGATCGCCAGCCCGGCCACGATGCCGCCCGCGAACCCGCCGCCCACCCCGCTGTGCCCGATGAACAGCAGGAACACCGACAACACCAGCACCGTGTGGAACGTCAGCCGGGCCGTCACCTCGAACGCGATCACCCGCTGCCCGGGCGGCAGCGTGGCCGCCAGCCAGTGCGTGCGCTCGCCGGGCGGGTGCTCCCCCGGCTCGATGCGGTACGCCCTGCGCCGCAGGAACACCATGCTCGTCACGCCCAGGGTCAGCACGACCAGCACCGTGCTCTCGCCCAGGGTGTCCCAGGCGCGAATGTCGACGATCAGCGCGCTGACGACGTTACGCATGCCCGCCTGCTCCGCCGCCGCCGCCATCAGCGCGCCGACCGGCTCCGTGCTGCGCGCGTCCATCGCCAGCACGCCGGCGCCCGTGGCCACCACGCCCACGGCCAGCCCGATCGCCGCGCGGAACGGCATCGGCAGCCGGCCCTTTACCGGCTCGATCGGCAGCCGCCGCAGCACCAGCGCGAACACGACCAGGCTGACCGTCTCGGCCAGGAACTGAGTGAGCGCCAGGTCGGGCGAGCCGTGCGCGAGGAACAGCAGCGCCGTGCCGTACCCGGTGAAGCCCACCACGACGGCCAGGAAGACGTACGCGCGGGCGAACAGCGCCAGCGCCGCCGCCGCGATCGTCAGGACGGCCACGATCGGCTGCTCGGGCCGCTGCCAGCCGATGACCGGCACGTCCAGGCGGGACACGCCGCCGTGCAGGAGGGAGAACACGCCGACGCCGACCGTGGCCAGCAGCGTCAGAATCAGGTAGTCGGGCACGGAGCCGCGCTGGATCAGGCCGGTGAGCTGGAGGGCGAAGCGGTCCAGGCGGCGGATGAACGCCCAGAAGAGCTGCCCGGTGTCGAACACGTGCAGCGCCGCGCCCGCCCTGGCCACCGGCTCCCTCGCCAGGAACAGCGCCACGCCCGCCGCGAGCGCCGCCGCCGACAGCAGCAGCGGCGTCGCGTGCCCGTTCCACAGCGCCAGGTGGCCGCCGCCGTACCAGGAGCCGAACCGGGGCGCCAGCGGCCCCAGGACCAGGCCCAGCACCGCCAGCAACGCCGGAGGTGCGAACATGGCCGCGGGCACCGGGTGCACCGGCCGCTCCCCCACGCCCGGCTTGGCGGCGAACGCGCCCCACAGGAAGCGCAGCGTGTACGCCGCCGTCAACGCCGACCCCGCCACCACACCCGCCAGCACGAGCGGCGCGCGCAGCAGCGCCTCCAGGGCGGCCTCCTTGCCCACGAAGCCGGCCAGCGGCGGCAGCCCCGCCATCGACGCCCCGGCCAGCAGCGCCACCGCGCACACCCACGGCATCGACCGCCCCACCCCGCTGAGCTCGCCGGTCTCCCTGCTGCCCGCCGCGTGCTCGACGATGCCCACCACCAGGAACAACGCCGCCTTGAACAGCCCGTGCGCCGCCAGCATGGCCGCCCCCGCCAGCGCGGCGCCCGAGCCGAAGAGCACCACGAGGAAGCCCAGCTGGCTGACCGTGCCGTAGGCCAGCAGCCGTTTGAGATCCGTCTCGCGCAGCGCCCGCCAGCCGCCCAGCAGCATCGTGAGCACGCCGAGCGGCACCGCCACCGCCCGCCACAGCGGCACGTCGCCGGCCACCGGAGCCAGCCTGGCCACCAGGTACACGCCTGCCTTCACCATGGCGGCGGCGTGCAGGTACGCCGATACGGGGGTGGGGGCGGCCATGGCGGCCGGCAGCCACATGCTGAACGGGAAGATCGCCGACTTCGCCAGCGCCCCGGTAAGGATCAGCACGGCGGCGACCGCGCCGATGTCTCCCGGGGTGAGCGCGGAGATCCGGTACGTGCCCGCCGCCTGACCGGTGAGCACGAGCCCGGCCAGCATGGTCAGGCCGCCGAACGTGGTGACCGCCAGCGCCTTCATCGCCGCCTGGCGGCTCATCCGGCTCTCCGGGTCGTACCCGATCAGCAGGTAGGAGAAGACGGTGGTCAGCTCCCAGAACACGTACAGGAGGAGCAGGTCGTCGGCCGTCACCAGTCCGAGCATCGATCCGGCGAAGGCCACCATGGCGGCGCCGTAGCGCCCGAGCCCGTCGTCGCCCTCGGGGAAGTAGCGGGCGCTGTACACCAGCACGAGCACCCCGATGCCGGTGACCAGCGCCATCATCACCACGGCCAGCGCGTCGAACCGGAACGACAGCTCCACGCCCAGCGCCCAGCTCGTGCCCTGGCTCTCCGGCAGCCCGCGCGCCTCCTGCCCCGGGGTGCGGCCGGAGGCCGCCGAGGGGACGAGCCACAGGGTGTAACCGAAGGCGGCCGCCGGAGCGAGCGCCAGCAGCGCCAAGGAGCGGCGGCCCATGCGCCGGGCCAGCCAGGGAGCGCAGACGGCCGCCACCGCATGCAGGATGAGCAGCGACTCCAGCGGCTCCATGGGCTCCTCAGGCGGGACGTACTTTTCCGGCTACGTCCGCCCAATCTCCATGCGTCACCCCCCGCCGCAATGCAGGCACGGCGGGGGTTGACCCGAACGTCACCAGTCCCAGGACTGGACGCGAAGGTCAGGTCTGAGCAGCGGTGGCGCAGGCGCCGGGGCGCGGTGCGCGGACCGTGATCAGGTAGTGGTCGATCTGCCGCTCCAGGCAGGACGTGCCGCCGGCGTAGGCGAGGTGACCGTCGGCGTCGTTGGTGAGCAGCACCCCGTTGTCCAGCTGCCCGGCCAGCTTCTTGGCCAGCTGGTACGGCGTCGCCGGGTCGCGGGTCGTGCCCACCACCACGATCGGCGGCGACCCCTTGGCCCGCACCTTCTTGGTGAACCTGGTGCCCTTGACCGGCCAGTACGGGCAGGCGGACTCGGGGTGGTCGACGCACATGATGGCCCTGTGCGCCTCCAGCAAGTTGCTGTACCTGCCGTCGGGCAGCCGGCCGGTGTAGGAGTCGGCCAACCTCAGCAACAGCGTGCCGTCACCCTTGAACGCGGCGGCCAGCGCCTGGCGCAGGAACGGCCAGTAGGCCTTCGAGTACATCGCCTGCATCACGGCAGTGGCGACCAGGGACTCGGTGACCTGCCTTCCGTCGTAGGTGTTGCGCAGCGGCGCCCGGTCGGCCCGCTTGAACAGCGCCTGGAGCCGCTTGTCCGCCGCGGTGACCGTGTGCTTCTTGAACGGGCAATCCTTGGCCTTGAAGCAGTCGCGCAGGAACGACACCACCGCCACCTGGAAGCCGGCGGCCTGCGACCGGCTGAACTCCTCGCCGGTCTGGCTCGGGTCCTCGGCGCCGTCGAGCACCATGGCGCGGATCCTGGTCGGGAACAGGTCGGCATACCTGGTGGCGAGGTAGGTGCCGTACGACCAGCCGAAGTACGTCAGTCGCTCCTCGCCCAGCGCGGAACGCATGACGTCCATGTCCCGCGCCGCCTCGCCTGTGCCCACGTGCTTGAGCAACTGCTTGCCCGAGTTGACCTCGCAGCCCTTGGCGAACGTCTTCTCCCACTGCTTGACCTGCTTGATCTCCGCCTTGGTGTCGGGGGTCCCGTCGGCGGCGTGATAGGCGTCCCTGACGAGCGGCGGCAGGCAGCGCACGGGCGAGGACCGGCCGACGCCGCGCGGATCGAAGCTGACCACGTCGAAACGTTGCCGGATGGCCGCCGACACGGCCGACTTGTCGATCTTGAGATGGTCGACTCCCGAGGCGCCGGGACCACCGAAATTCAGCACGATCGAGCCGATCTTTTTCCCGGTCGCCGGGAGCCGGATCATGCTGATCTTAATCTGCTTGCCACCTGGATTCGAATAGTCCAGTGGCACCCGTAATTTCGCGCATTCGAACCCGTCGCCGCAGGAGGCCCAGTTCAAGCGCTGACCGTAATAGCCGCCTGGCTTGCCGGCCGCGGCGGCCGGAGCCGTACCGGCGAGACCGATAACGGCGATCAAGCCTGCTATGGCGGGCGAAATGATTTTGATTGAGCGTCGCATGAACAAAAGGTGAAGGGGAGTTCTTGCGAGCCCCTTTAAGCAAGCTGGAATAGATCACTTGCAAGCAGCGACGATCTCGTGTTCCGTGCCGTCGACGGCGATGGCGTCCGGGATCTGCGCGGTCACCGGGGCCGGGTTGGTGGAGGAAATCAGGTGACGGGAAGCAGACGGGCGCGGGAGCATGGCGGGTGATGGACGAGCGGCGTTTGATACGCGTTTCAAAATATCTGGCCCGGCATCTGCGGCACGATCCGCAACGCATCGGCATCACGCTCGACGCCAACGGCTGGGTGCCGGTCGACGAGCTGCTGCGGGCCGCCGCCGAGCACGGGTTCCCGATCACGGCGGCTGAGTTGTGGCAGGTCGTCGACGGCAACGACAAGCGGCGGTACGCGATCGAGGACGGCAGGATCCGGGCCAGCCAGGGGCATTCCGTGCCAGTGGATCTCGACCTGCCCGCCGTCGAGCCGCCCGAGGTGCTCTATCACGGGACCGTGGCGCGGTTCGTGGAAGCGATCAAGAGCGAGGGGCTGCGGCCGATGAGCCGCCATCACGTGCACCTGTCGCCCGACCGGGAGACGGCGACGCGGGTGGGGGCGCGGCGGGGCATCCCGGTCGTGCTCGTGGTAGGGGCCGGGAAGATGCACGCGGACGGGCACGTGTTCCGGCGCAGCGCGAACGGGGTGTGGCTGGTCGATCACGTGCCGCCCGGTTACCTGCGCTTCCCGTCCTGAAGCACGTCACGGGCCTCCACCAGGACACGGTTCGACGTGCCGAGCAGGAACGCGCCGAGGCCGGCGTTCTGGCCGAACTTGGCGACGTTCCCCCGCACCACGATGTCGAAGCCGTCTCGTCGGACATGCCCCAACCGTGCCGCAGGTTTCATCCGGCGGCGCGGCGGAGCCGGTCGGAGACCTCGCGGAGGACCGGCACCAGCTCCGGCGGGTCGAGGACCTCGAAGTCGAAGCCCTTGACCGCGATGTAGATCGCCAGTTCGTCGAGGGAGTTGGAGCCGGTGACGTACAGACACGTGTTCGCATCCACCGCCTCCAGCCGCCCCGCGCCCGCCGAGGTCTGCGGCGCGACCGACTCCAGAGGCGCGTGGAAGAGGATGCGGGCCTGGTAGCGGTACGGCGCGGAGCTAATGGCCCGCGACACGTACGCGGCCACGTCCTCCTGCGGCGGCGTGCGCGGCGTGAACCGGGCCCCCGGCGTCCCCAGCGGCGCCTGGATGCGGTCCACCCGGAACGTCCGCCACTCCCCCTTGCCCACGTCCCAGGCCAGCAGATACCAGCGGCGCGGCGTGTGGACCAGGCGGTGCGGCTCCACCTCTCGCGAAGAGACGCCCGCCCGACCCTGATACCGCAGCCGGAGCCGGCGCTGGTCGCGGCAGGCGGCGGCGAGGGCGGTCAGCAGGTCGGCGCTCACGGCCGGGGCGGCCGCGCCGGCCAGCGGCACCGTGGCGGCCTGGAACGCGCTCACCCGGTGCCGCAGCCGCGACGGCAGCACCTGCTGCAGCTTGGCCAGCGCCCTCAGTGAGCCCTCTTCCAGGCCGGCCACGTTGCCGGTGGCGGCGGTACGCAGGCTGATCGCCACGGCCACGGCCTCCTCGTCGTCCAGGAGCAGCGGCGGCAGGGCGGCGCCCACACCGAGCCGGTAACCGCCGGCCACGCCGGGGGTGGCGTCCACCGGGTAGCCGAGGTCGCGCAGCCGGTCGATGTCGCGCCGCACGGTACGCAGCCCGACCTCGAGTCGTCCGGCCAGCTCGGCGCCCGTCCAGTCGGCGCGGGACTGCAGGAGGGACAGAAGGCGGAGCAGCCGGGCCGAGGTCTCCAACATGAGTCTCATTCTGCCCCGCATTGGTGCCAGAACCTGTCACCAATTCCTCCTACCGTCGAAGACATGACGAACAGCGACATCACCCCCCAGGTCACGCCGTATCGCGTCGAGATCCCGCAGGCCGCCATCGACGATCTCCACGACCGGCTCCGGCGTACGCGCTGGGCCCCCGAGCTGCCCGGCGCCGGCTGGGAGCGCGGCGTGCCCACGAGCTACCTGCGCGACCTGGCCGACTACTGGGCGGACGGCTTCGACTGGCGCGCTCAGGAGGCGGCGCTGAACGCGTACCCCCAGTTCATGACCACGATCGACGGCGCGGACGTGCACTTTCTCCACGTCCGCTCGGCAGAGCCTGAGGCCACCCCGCTCCTGCTGCTGCACGGCTGGCCGGGCTCGGTCGTCGAGTTCCTCGACCTCATCGGCCCGCTCACCGACCCGGTCACGCACGGCGGCGCCGCCGCCGACGCCTTCCACCTGGTGATCCCGTCGCTGCCCGGCTACGGCTTCTCCGGCCCGCTGCGCGAGACCGGCTGGACGGACGGCCGCACCGCCGCCGCGCTGGTCGAGCTGATGGCCAGGCTCGGCCACGACCGGTACGGCGTCCAGGGCGGCGACGTCGGCGCCTTCATCGCGCCGCTGATGGGCCGGCTGGCCCCGGACAGCGTCATCGGCGTGCACGTCAACGGCCTGCTCACGTTCCCGACCGGCGACCCGGCGGTCATGGGCTCGCTGACGGAGGCCGAGCAGGGGCGGCTGGCCGGGATGGAAGAGTGGCAGCGGAAGCTGGGGGCGTACCTGCAGGTGCACGGCACCCGCCCGCAGACCATCGCGGCCTCCCTGCACGACTCCCCCGCCGGGCAACTGGCCTGGATCGTGGAGAAGTTCAAGGACTGGACCGACCCTGCGGCCAAGCTGCCCGAGGACGCCGTGGACCGGGACCGGATCCTCACTGATGTGAGCATCTACTGGTTCACCGAGACGGCGGGGTCGTCGGCGCACACGTACTTCGAGCGGTTCAACGACGTCAGCGCGTGGGGGCCGGTGGAGCGCGGGACCGTGCCGACGGCGGCGGCCGTGTTCCCGACCGACTACTCCGTGCGGCCGCTGGCCGAGCAGGTGCACAACGTGGTGCGGTGGTCGGAGTTCGATCACGGCGGCCACTTCGCCGCCCTGGAGACGCCCGGCGAGCTGATCAACGACGTGCGGGACTTCTTCCGGTCGCTCGCCTGAGCGCCGCTCCCCCCGAAGGCCCGGCACGCGAGGCCGGGCCTTGCGCCGCCCAGCGGGCGTGAGGAGATCCCGGGGCTGTTACGGTAGTGCGCGCGGAGTGCCGGGAAGTCTGGTCGGCTCGGACTGTCGGCTGTGCTCTCGGAGGACGCTTCACCATGCGGGACGTTGACCACGGCGGGGATCGATGATGGCCGCGACAGCGCCGTTCTTAGCGCGGTTCCAGCACCCGGCCCAGGTCGTGGCCACCGGCTTCGGCTTGGCCATCAGCGTCGGCACGGCCCTGCTGTCCTTGCCCATCGCCACCACGACCGGCGAATCGGCCGGCTGGGTGACGGCCTTGTTCACGGCGGCCTCCGCCGTGTGCGTGACCGGGCTGGCGGTGGTCGACACCGAGGCGCACTGGTCGGTGTTCGGTGAAGTGGTCATCGCCGGGCTGGCCCACGTGGGCGGTCTGGGCATCATGACGATGGCCACGCTCTTCACCCTGCTCGTCTCGGGGCGTCTGGGACTGCGGGCCACGATCGCGGCCCAGGCGGAGATCAAGACGCTGAGCATGAGCGACGTGCGCCGGCTCGTGCTCAAGCTGGTCGTGTTCAGCCTGGTGTGCGAGGCGATCGCCGCCACCGTGCTCACCGGGCGTTTCCTCATCGGGTACGGCGAGTCGTTCGGACGGGCACTCTACCTGGGCGGTTTCCACGCGGTCATGGCGTTCAACAGCGCCGGATTCGCGCTCTGGCCCGACAGCCTCATGCGCTTCGTCACCGACCCGTGGATCTGCCTCACCATCGCGACGGCGGCCATCGTCGGGGGTCTCGGCTTCCCGGTGGTCTTCGAGCTGGCCCGCCACTGGCGGCGGCCGCGCAAGTGGACGGTGGTGACCAGGGTCACCGTGGTGGTGACCGTGATCCTGCTGGTGGCCGGCACCCTGGTCTTCCTGGTCACCGAATGGCGCAACCCCAAGACCCTGGGGGCGCTCGACGACTCGGGCAAGCTGCTGGCCGCGTTCTTCACCGCGGTCATGCCGCGCTCGGCCGGGTTCAACAGCCTGGACATCTCGCAGATGTACCCGTCGAGCTGGCTGACCACCGACCTGCTGATGTTCATCGGCGGCGGCAGCGCGGGCACCGCCGGCGGCATCAAGGTGACCACGTTCGGGATGCTCGCCTTCATCATCTGGGCCGAGCTGCGCGGCGAGAGCCGGGTCAACATCGGCCACCGGCGCCTGCCGGAGGCGACGCAGCGGCAGGTCATCACGATCACCGTGCTGGGACTCATGCTCGTGGCCTTCTCCACCTACATTCTGCTCGCGATGACCCCGCATGGGCTGGACCAGGTGCTGTTCGAGGCGGTCTCGGCATTCGGCACGGTCGGTTTGTCCACGGGTATCACGGCTAGCCTGGGCCCTGCCGGGCACGTGTTGCTGACCGTGCTGATGTTCATCGGCAGGATCGGCCCGCTCACGCTCGGGTCCGCGCTGGCGCTCAACAGGCGCGCCCGACACTACGAACTACCGGAGGAGCGTGTCATCGTTGGCTGAGCAAACAAGCAACCCGGTGGTGGTCATCGGGCTGGGCCGGTTCGGGTCGTCGCTGGCGCTGGAGCTGACCCGGCGTGGCACCGAGGTCCTGGCCATCGACCACAGGCCCAAGATCACCCAGACGCTGGCGGGGCAGATCACCCAGATCGCGACCGCGGACGCCACCGACATGGAGGCCCTGCGCCAGCTGGGCGTGGCGGACTTCTACCGGGCGGTGGTGGCCATCGGCAGCGACATCGAGGCCAGCATCCTGGCCACGTCGCTGCTGGCCGAGCTGGAGATCAACGACATCTGGGCCAAGGCGATCAGCACCCAGCACGGCCGCATCCTGAGCCGCATCGGCGCCCACCACGTCGTCTTCCCCGAGCACGACATGGGCGAGCGGGTCGCCCACCTGGTCAGCGGGCGCATGCTCGACTACATGCAGGTGGACGAGAACTTCGCGCTGGCCAAGACCAAACCGCCCAAGGATTACGTCGGCGTGCCACTCGGGCGTTCGAACCTGCGCCGCAAGTACGGCGTCACGATCGTCGCGGTCAAGGCGCCGGGCGAGGAGTTCACCTACGCCGACGCCGAGACCGAGCTGTCCTACGGCGACGTCATCCTGGTCTCCGGGCGTACCGAGCAGGTCGAGCGCTTCGCGGAACTGCCCTGAGGGGACGGGTCTTGGCTAGGCTGTTGGCGGAGGCCATTGATGCGCGCACGCGATCTCGCCGTCGAGTTCCCGACGGTCACCATGGACACCCCGGCCCTCGAGGCGGCCAAGCTGATGGCCGAGCAGGACCTTCCCGGTCTCATCATCGTCGACGACGGGCGGCCGCTCACCATCCTGCCGGGCACGCAGGTGCTGCGGCTGGCGGTCCCGCCGTACTGCCAGGACGACCCCGCGCTGGCGCGGGTGGTGGACGAGGCCCATGCCGACCTGTTCCTGCGCAAGCTCGGCGGCAAGACCGTCCGCGAGTGTCTGCCGCAGCAGCCTCGGGAGCTGCCGGTGGCGGACTTGAAGGCGACCGTGCTGGAGCTGGCGGCGCTCATGGCCCGCACGCGCAGCCCGGTGACCGCCGTCGTGGACGGTGAGGGGCGGCTCGTGGGGGCGGTCACGCTGCAGTCGCTGCTGGACCACGCGCTGGAGCTGTGATCACTGGGCGAAGCCGACGGCGAAGGCGCGCCTGAGGTAGTCCCACGCGGCCGCGCTGAGGATGCCCTTCGTCGCGGTCTCGGGACCTCTGGCGTCGATCCTGCCGTAGATGGCGGACATGACGCTCCTGTCCCCGCCCGCCAGGCCGGCCACCGCCGCGGTCCACCGGTGCGCGAGGTCCTGTACGGCGGGATCCGCCGGGTCCGTGCCGCGCCCAGCATGGGCGTCGGCCTCGGCGGCCAGGCCGGAGAGCTCCCGCAGCCGTTGCGCGAAGCCGTCCTGGCCCAGCTCGCGGTGGCGTTCCTCGAACCTGGCGAGCTGTTCGGGGGTGAAGTGTTCGGACTGCATCATCGCCTCCATGGTCTCGATGAGCTGGTCGATCGCCGGCTCCTCCGCCGCGCTCAGCGCCGCGGCGATGCCGAGCAGCCGGTGGCGCAGGGCGCGCTGCCCAGCCAGCCGGCGTTCCACCTGCTCGAGCTGCCGCGTGATGGTCTCGCGCAGGTCGGCGCCGTCCAGAGATCGGGCGATCTCGGCGAGCGGCAGCCGCAACTCCCGCAGCGCCAGGATCCGATACAGCTTGCTTACGTCGTCCGCGGTGTAGACACGGTGCCCGGCGGCCGAGCGCTCGGCCGGGCACAGCAGGCCGATCTGGTGGAAGTGGCGCAGGGTCCGTACGGTCACGCCCGTGGCGGCGGCGAGCTCACCTATCTTCCAGCGTCGTGCGTTCACATCGACCGACGCTAGGCCCTGACGTGGCGTCCGGTGCAAGCGTGTCGCTCCGGTGTCCCGGTGGATCATCGTAGGGTGGTCGCATGGTGAAGACCGCGGCACGACAGCCCGTACCCGCCCGGCGGGCCGACGCCGAGCGCAACATCGCCGCGATCCTCGAGGCCGCGACCCGGCTGCTCAGCGCCGACCCGGCCGCCAGCGTGGCCGACATCGCCAAGGCCGCCGGCGTGGGCCGGGTCACGCTCTACGGGCACTTCCCGTCGCGGGAGGCGCTGGTGGACGCCGTGCTCGATCACACGGTCGGCGTGGCGGACGCGGTGCTGGAGGACCCGTCGATCGACACGGATCCTGCGCCGGAGGCCATGGCGAGGCTGCTGCGGTCGTCCTGGGAGATCCTCGACCGGCATCGCCGGTTGTTCGTGGCCGCGGATCGGGTCATGGCGACCGAGCGGATCAGGGAGCATCACGATCGGCCGTTGCGGCGCGTGGAGCGGCTGATCGGGCGCGGGCGGCGGGACGGGGACTTCCGTACAGACCTGCCGCTGTCGTGGCTGGTGACGACGTTCTTCTCGATCATTCACAGCGCCGCACAGGAGCGGGAGGCGGGCCGGCTGACGTCTGAGGAGGTGGAGCGAGTGCTGGTCACGACGATGTTGTCGCTGCTCACCTCCGGCGAACGGTCCGGACCCGCGTAAAGTGCTTTCGCCTACGACCGTGGGATGGGAAGTTCACGAAGCGGATCGCCGCTATCGATGAAGAGCCGGGCGTCTGCCGTGGTCGCCATGGCGATGCGCTGGAGCATCCGCTGACCGGCCTGAGGATGGCGCCCGTCGAGGGCGCCGACGCGAACGGCGAACACGATGTCGTACGGCTCTTCGTGCGGCTGCAGCACGAAGTCTTCGCCCGCGGCCTGGCGGACGCTCATGCGGCCGGACGCGATTTCATCCACCGCGGCGGCTTCTGCCTGGGCGATGGCGCTGGCGGATCTGTCGATGGCCAGGATGTGGCCGGTGGTGAGTCGTGCTGCGACCGCTCGAGCGGCCGCCCCGGGCCCACACCCGATTTCGAGGACGCGGGAGTGCGTCTGGAGGGGAAGCGCGTTCACGATCGCGGCGAGACGGGGCGACAGACGTCTCACGCGGCTACCGCCGTTCCAGGGCCGCGCGTACTCCAGGCTCGACGGCTGCGCGGAAGGCGGCGTCCATTTCGGCGGGTGAGGCGGCGGTCTCGCCGTCCACCCACGCCCGCAGCAGCCCCATGAACGCGCCGACCACGCAGACCACCAGCAGGTCGAGCGCGGCGGACGCCCGCGCGCCCGCGGCCAGGAGCTCCCTCCTGACGACGGCCGCGAGCAGCTGCTCGCCGCGCGCGTGCACCAGCCCGCCGCTGCGCCGTCCCATCAGCGCCCGGACGAGCCGGCGTTGCTCGTGCACGTGCTCGAACGTCGGCAGGCTGAACGCGAGCAGCTCCCCCGGCCCGTCCACCGGCGCGGGATGGAGGAAGACGAGCCCGTCGAGGTTGCTGAACAGCACGTCCTGCTTGTCGGTGAAATGCGCGTAGAAGGTGGACCGGCCCACGTCGGCCCGGTCGATGATGTCGGTGACGGTCACCGCGTCATAGCCCTTCTCCAGGATCAACGCCACGAGCGCCTCCTGGATCATCCGCCGGGTACGCCGGACCCGCCGGTCTCCGGACACTTTCCCGCCTCCTGTTCAGTACGGCACAACACGGCCGACCTGCTCGTTGACCTACCCCCAGTATGAACGCATCATTCATAACCGAACAAGTCGTTCGAAAATGTCAGGAGGGAGCCCGCCATGGGCCTCGGAAAGCTGCTACACCACCACGCCGAGCACGCCGACGAGGGCGGCACCATCGACCGCCCGCGCGCGTATGAGATCTTCGCCTCGATCGGCTTCGTGGGCGGCCGCCGCGCCGCCTTCACCCGCCTGGCCACCGCGGCCCGCCCGCGCGCCGGCGACCGGATCCTGGACGTCGGTTGCGGCACCGGCTACCTCTCCCGGATCCTGGCCCGGGTCGCCGCGCCCAGCGGCCACGTCACCGGCCTGGACCCGTCCCCGGCGATGATCGAGTACGCCACCGGACGTGCTCCGGGCAACTGCACCTACGTGGTCGGCGAGGGGCAGGATCTGCCGTTCCCCGATGGCTCGTTCGACGTGGTGGTCTCCAGCCTCGCCGTGCACCACATGCCGGCCGCCGCCCGGCCCGAGGCGATCCGGCAGATGTTCCGGGTGCTGCGACCGGGCGGGCGGCTGCTCATCGGCGAGTTCCGCCCGCCGGCCAACCACCTGGCCAGGCACCTCGTCGGCCTGCTGTCCGGCCCCGCCATGCAACACGACCCGCGTGACCTGCTCGGCACCATGATCCCGGACGCCGGCTTCGTGGTGGAGTCCGAGGGTGACCTGCCGTACCTGCTGTATTACGTCCGCGCCACCCGGCCAGACGGGCACGGGGAACGGCCCGCGTGAACGTGCGGCCCGCCGGGAAGCCGATATCCACGGGCCCGTGAACTACGGCATTCTTGACCGGTGGAATTCCGTGACGCGGACCGACTCCTCGCCGACGCGCGCGCCCTGCTCGACGAGCACACCTCCGTCCACCGCCGGGCCAAGGACGCCCTCGACGCGCTCCGCATCGACGTGGCCAGGGCGGGGCTGGGCGAGATCCCGGTCTCGCGGCTGCGGGACGTGACCGACGGCCGGCTGCGCATCGCCACACTGGAGAAAGCCGGGTACGCCACGGTCCGCCAGGTGCTGGAGGCCTCGCCGTACCAGCTGCAGTTGCTTCCGGGGATCGGCGCGCGCACGGCGGGGCAGATCCACGCGGCCGCCCGGCAGATCGAGCAGGCCGCCGCCGAGGCCGCGAGCATCCGCATCGACGTCGAGCGGCGCGACCAGCCGACCACGGACCTGGTGATCGCCCTGCAGCGCCTGGTGAACGTCGGCCCGGACCTCCCCCGCGCCCTCGACGCCGCCCGCGACCTCGACCGGCGGCTCGCACCGCTGCTGGCGCAGGCGCGTCCGGCACGCAGCCGGCTGCGGATGATGTTCACGCTGCCCAAGCGCCGCCGGGGCGCCCGCGAGGCGGTGGCCGCGATCGACGAGCTGCTCGCCGGCGCCCGGGCCACCCGGCTGCTGATCGCCCAGGTCACCACGGATCTGCTGCGTCCCGCCGCACGGGACTTCGAGGCGTGGACGGACTTCGAGTCCCGCTCGCCTGAATACTTCGGCCTGCTCGCCGAGCTGGCCGGCGAGCCCGTCGGCACGGGCCAGGGCCTGCTGCCCGACGACCTGGCGGCCAAGGTCGGCGCCCAGCCGCTCGACGACACGCACCGCAGGGTGTCGCTGCGCGGCTACCAGGCGTTCGGCGCCAGGTTCGCGCTCGCGCAGGGCCGGGCGATCCTGGGCGACGAGATGGGATTGGGCAAGTCGATCGAGGCCATCGCCGCGCTGGCGCACCTCAAAGCGCTCGGCATGACGCACTTTTTAGTGGTCTGCCCCACCAGCGTGCTGATCAACTGGATACGCGAGATCGAGTCGCGCAGCACCCTGCGGGCCTATCCGCTGCACGGCCAGGAGCGGCTCGCGGCCCAGCAGGATTGGGTACGCCGCGGCGGCGTCGCCGTGGCCACCCTCGACGGCCTGCACCGGCTGGAGGCGGAGGTCGAGGTCGGGATGCTGGTCGTGGACGAGGCGCACTACGTCAAGAACCCGGAGACCAAGCGCTCCAGGGTCGTCGCCGCCTGGTGCGCCCGCACCGAACGGGTGTTGTTCCTGACCGGCACGCCGATGGAGAACCGGGTCGAGGAGTTCCGCACGCTGATCGCGTACCTGCGCCCCGACCTGGCCGCCGAGCTGCGCACCAGTGACGTCGTGGCGGGGGCGCAGGCGTTCAGGAAGGCGGTGGCGCCCGTCTACCTGCGGCGCAACCAGGAGGACGTGCTCGCGGAGCTGCCCGACCGGGTGGACGCGGACGACTGGGTGGAGTTCAGCGGCGCCGACTTCGAGGCGTACCGGCAGGCCGTCGCGGCGGGCAACTTCATGGCGATGCGCCGCGCCGCCTATGCCGAGCCCGCCACGTCGGCCAAGCTCAAGCGCCTGCTCGAGCTCGTCGAGGACGCCGCGGCCAACGGACTGAAGGTGGTGGTGTTCTCCTATTTCCGCGCGGTGCTCGCCGCCGTGGGGACCGCGCTGGACGGGCGGGCGCACGGGCCGATCTCCGGCGGGCTGAGCGCGGTGCGGCGGCAGCAGGTGGTGGATGACTTCTCGGCGGCTCAAGGGCACGCGGTGCTGCTCAGTCAGGTGCAGGCCGGCGGCGTGGGGCTCAACCTGCAGGCCGCCTCCGTGGTGATCATGTGTGAGCCGCAGGTCAAGCCGACCATGGAGACGCAGGCTGTGGCGCGCGCCCACCGGATGGGTCAGGTACGCAAGGTGCAGGTGCACCGGCTGCTCACGGTGGACTCCGTCGACCAGCGCATGCTGGCCATCCTGGGCCGCAAGTCCGCGCTCTTCGACGCCTACGCCAGGCGCAGCGACCTGGCCGAGTCCGCGGCCGAGGCCGTGGACGTGTCGGAGAGGGAGCTGGCCAGGCTCGTGGTCGAGGAAGAGCAGCGCCGCCTCCTGCCCTCCTCGCCGGCCCCGGACCCGGCCGACACTCCCGACGGCTGACGGGCTAGGCCGGCTTAGGCGCCGATGGCCGCGCGCAGCATCGGGAGCGCTCGTTCCAGTGCGCGTTCCCAGTAGGGGAAGGTGTGGGTGCCCGTGCCGTAGAAGTCGGTGGTGACGCGTACGCCGGCCGCCTTGGCCCGCTCGGTGAAGGTCTGCGCCTGGGCCAGCAGCGCGCCCTCGTAGTCGGCCGTCGCGCCGGGCGGATCCAGCGGGCCCGGCCGGCCGTCGCCGCAGGACACGTAGAGCTGGACGTCCTTCAGCCGTCCCGCGAGCGCGGTGGGATTGTGGGCCTCCCACACGTCCCTGTTCGTCTCCGGGTCGCCCCACAGGGCGCCGGGGTCATCGCCGTTGCGACGCACGAGGGCGCGCGTCTCGCTGCGGTCGCCGGTCGTGTCCAGGACACCGGAGAACGACGCCGCCGCGCGGAACATGCCGGGGTTCCTGGCCGCGTACGCCATGGCGCCGAGCCCGCCCATCGACAGCCCGGCGATCGCCCGCTGCGGCCCCGCCCCGAACTCGGCCTCGATCAGCGGGATGAGCTCCTTGATGTGGTAGGTCTCCCATTTCGGGCCGCGCAGCCAGTCCGAGTAGAACCCGACCTGGCCGCCGTCCGGAACGACCACGATCGCCCGTAAGCCGCTCGTGAGCCGCTGCGCGTCGCCCTCGTCCACCCACACGAGATGGTTGGGGCTGCAGCAGCCGTGCAGCAGATAGAGCACCGGCCACGGGCCCGAGCCCTGCGCCCAGCCCTGCGGCAGCAGCACGCGTACCGGGGTCGTCGTGCCGAGCGCCGGTGACTGCACGGTGAGATCCTGCGCGCGCTCGCCGACCTGCTCCCGCGCCACCACCCGTACGCCGCCCGCCTGCTCCGACGTGGCAGCGCGGCCGCGCAGCACCACGACGGCGACCACCACGACGGCCAAGGCCACGATCGCGGCCACGGCCGCCCACACCCACCGCCTCCGCATGGGACGCTCACCCTCCGCGCATCGTCGGATCGACCCCACGCAACATCATCCCCTGCCCGCGCGAACGGTGCACGTCGTCGGCCGGGGTGTCCTCGGGGTCGCGGAACTGGATGAGCAGGGTCGTACGGGCCTCGGCCGCCCGGTTGACCCCGGACCCGTGCACGGTGAGATACGTGAGGAACAGCACGTCTCCCGCCTCGGCCTCGACGGGGACGGCGGCCTCCAGCGGCCACTGCGACAGCGGCAGGTGCCAGCCGCCCTCCTCGATGTGCGGCAGCGGCCCGTCGCGGTGGCTGCCCGGCACCACGCGCACGCACCCCTTTTCCTCCGGGGCGTCGTCGAAGTGGAAGATGGCCGCGCCGACCGTGTGCCTGGTGTGCGGGAAGTGCGCGGCGTCCTGGTGCATGGGGAACGGCGAGCCCTTCTCCGCAGGCTTGACGAAGATCTTGGTGTGGTGGAGTTGCACGTTCTCCGACCCCATCAGCGCGGCCGCCACGTCGGTGAAGCGCGGATCGACCATGAGCCGCGCGAACGCCGCCGCGTAGAACTGCGCGTCGTGGCAGTGACGCAGCTCCGTGGGGCGGCCGGCGAGCTCGCGCGCGCTGCCCCAGGTGGGGTCCGTACGCCGCAGGCGCGCCAGCACGGCATGGCACTGCTCCCGGTACGCCCGCGCCTCCTCCCTGCTCAGCAGCCCTTTGGCCAGCACATAGCCGTTGTCCCTGTAGAACCGCACCATCGATGCATCGGTCATGCCGCACTCCCGTTCGCCTTTGTGACGTTTCTTGCCCCGCGGCGCGATGTACTCAGCATGCAGAAGGCCATCCGCACGTACTACGAAGCTCCGGACTCCTACGAGCCGGCATCCGGCGATCCGCCCGCCGTCTTCCTGGCGGGTGGGATCACCGGCGTCGAGGATTGGCAGCGGCGGGCGGCGGCCGCGCTCGGACGGGCGGGGCTGATCGTGCTCAATCCACGCAGGGGCCGCTTTCCGATCGACGACCCCGCCCAGACGCCGGTCCAGATCGCGTGGGAGCACCGCCACCTGCATCTGCCGGGCGTGCTGACGATGTTCTGGTTCCCTCCGGGCGACAGCGATCAACCCATCGCGCTGCTGGAGCTGGGCGCCGCGCTGGACAACCCCCTACGCCGGCTCGTCGTCGGGGCCGATCCCGGGTACCGGCGGGTCGAGGACGTCCGCTGGCAGACGCGGCTCGCCCGCCCGGGCGAGGTGGTGCACACCATGCTGGACGGCACGTTGCGTGCCGTCCAGGCGCGGCTGTGCTGAGGCGGTCGGCTCCGGCAGTGGATTCGCCGGCATGCTCCGCGGTGGAGAAGGCGCTCGCCGCTGGGTAACGTGACCCCCGTAAAAACGTTTCATTACGGTCAACGGGGAAGGTCATCCTTGGACTACGAACGTCAGCCCTACAGAAGATGCGGCCGCAGCGGACTGCTCCTGCCTGCCGTGTCGCTCGGCCTGTGGCACAACTTCGGTGAGGGCAAGCCGGTCGAGAGCCAGCGTGCGATCCTGCACAAGGCGCTGGACCTGGGCATCACCCATTTCGACATCGCCGACCGCTACGGGCCGCCGTTCGGCGCGGCAGAGGCCGCGTTCGGGCGGATCTTCCCGAAGGCGCTTCGGGACGAGGTCGTCGTCACCACCAAGGGCTTCAACCCCATGTGGGACGGCCCCTATGGCTACGGCGGGTCCCGCAAGCATCTGCTGGCCACGCTCGATCGTTCGCTGGCCCGGCTCGGCCTCGACTACGTCGACATCTTCTACCTGCATCGGGAGGATGAGGAGACGCCGCTGGAGGAGACGGCGGCCACGCTGGACCACATGGTCCGCACCGGCCGGACCCTGTACGTCGGGGTCTCCAACTTCTCACCCGAGCGCACCGCGGAAATCGCCCGGCTGCTGCGCGATCTGGGCACCCCGCTGCTGGTGCACCAGCCGTCCTACTCGCTGCTCAACCGGCGCATCGAGGAGTCCCTGCTCGATGTGCTGGAGCAGGAAGGCGCCGGCTGCGTGGTGTACTCGCCGCTGGCCCAGGGCCTGCTGACCGATCGTTATCTGGACGGCATCCCGGCCGACTCCCGGGCCGCCGAAGGGCGTTTCCTCACGGCCGACCGGGTGACGCCGGAGGTGCTGACGTTCGTGCGGGCGTTGTCCGAGGTCGCCGCCGCCCGCGGCCAGAGCGTCGCGCAGCTCGCGCTGGCCTGGGCGCTGCGCGACCCCCGCATCACCTCCGTGCTGGTCGGCGCCTCCAGCCCCGAGCAGCTGGAGGCCAACGTGGCCTGCGTGGACCGGCTCGACTTCACCGACGGTGAACTGGCCGCCATCGAACAGGCCGCCAAGGAGGCGGGAGTCAGCACCTGATCGTCGCCACGTCGTCACGGGCCGCCGGGTCATCGGGCCATTCCAGGATCCACCGGCGGCCCGTACGCCGTGTTGGCGCGCCGGGCGTCCTAGCGCGGAAGGGACTCCGTCAATGTCCGGGCCGCCTGGGTGACCAGCTTGCCGTACTCCCGCCTGAGGTCGTCCGGCATGCGGCTGGCCGGGGTGGAGACGCTGAGGCTGGCGATCGGGCCGTCCGGGCCCAGGACGGCGGAGGCGACGGCGGCGATGTCGGAGCGCCACTCGCCCCGGTTGTCCGCGAAGCCGCGGGCCCGCACCTCCGCCAGTTCGGCCCGCAGCAGCTCCGGGTCGGTGATCGTGGTGTCGGTGTACCCGGGCAGGTTGTCGATCGGCCGGTCCAGGTGCGCGAGCACGGCCTTGCCGTTGGCCGAGGCGTGCAGCGGCAGCCTGATGCCGAGCGGCAGCACGATGCGCAGCGGCTTGTCGGTCTCCAGCCGCTCGATCAGGACGACGGCGTCCCCCTCGGGGACCATGAGGTGGATGGTCTCGCCGGTGCGCTGGCGCAGCTCCTCCATGACCGGCAGCGCCACGTCCCGCAGCCCCAGCTCGGCTCGCCGCCCCACCTGCAGCGCCTTGCTGGTCACCTGCCAGCGCGTGACGGCGCCCCCGGCCGGCCTGATCCACCCGGCCTCGTGCAGCGTACGCAGCGAGCGCTGCACGGTGCTCTTGGGCAGGCCCAGCCCGCGAGCCAGCTCGCCGACGCCGGCCGGCTGGCGTACGGCGACCTCTTCGAGCACCCGGAGCGCGTTGATCACGTTCTGCATCCATTGACTCCTCTGCGGGCTGAAATCTAATGTTAATGAACCGCAACACGGCACGGTGTGCCGGGACACGGCACAGAGGAGCATGACGACGTGGGCCGCCACTTCCTGCAGATCCCAGGACCGACCAACGTCCCCGACCGGGTGCTGCGTGCCATCGCCCGGCCCACCATCGACCACCGCGGCCCCGCCTTCGCCCGGCTGGCGCACGAGCTGCTCGACCGGCTCAAGCCCGTCTTCGGCACCCGCCACGACGTCGTCGTCTACCCGTCGTCGGGGACGGGGGCGTGGGAGGCGGCGCTGGTCAACACGCTGTCGCCGGGCGAGCGAGTGCTGGCGTTCGAGACCGGGCACTTCTCGACGTTGTGGTGCGAGATGGCCGCCCGGCTGGGGCTCGTCGTCGACCTGGTGCCGGGCGACTGGCGGCACGGCGCCGACCCCACCGCGATCATCGATCTCCTCACCGCCGAGCACGCCGCGGTCATGGTGGTGCACAACGAGACCTCGACCGGGGTACGCAGCCGCATCCCGGAGATCCGCGACGCCATGGACGCGACCGGGCATCCGGCGTTGCTGCTGGTGGACACGATCTCGTCGCTGGCGTCGATGGAGTACCGGCACGACGAGTGGGGCGTGGACGTGACCGTCGGCTGCTCGCAGAAGGGCCTCATGCTGCCGCCCGGCATCGGGTTCAACGCCGTCGGACCGAAGGCCCTGGCGCGCCGGGGACGGTTGCCGCGCTCGTACTGGGACTGGGATGCGATCATCGCGGCCAACCGGCAGGGCTTCTTCCCCTACACGCCGCCCACCAACCTGCTGTACGGGTTGCGCGAGGCGCTCATCATGCTGGAGGAGGAGGGCCTGCCGCGGGTGTTCGCCCGGCACGACCGGCACGCCGAGGCGACGCGGAGGGCCGTGCGGGCGTGGGGGCTGGAGGTGCTCTGCGCCGACGAGCGCGAGCATTCCAGCAGCCTGACGGCCGTGCTCATGCCCGACGGGCACGATGCCGACGCGGTCAGGAACCTCATCCTGGAGCGGTACGACATGTCGCTCGGGACCGGGCTCGGCCGGCTGGCCGGTCGCGTGTTCCGGATCGGCCACCTCGGGCACTTCAACGACCTGATGCTGGCGGGGACGCTCGGCGGGGTGGAGATGGGGCTCCTCGGCGCCGGGGTACCGATCAAGGAGGGCGGGATGCGGGCGGCGCTGGCGTACCTGGAGGAGACCGGATGAGCCTGGCGGGGAAGCTGTCGCCGCTGATCGGCGGCGACGTCAGGGACGATCCGTACACCAGGCACCTGTACTCCTCTGACGCCAGCATGTACGCCATCGTGCCGCTCGCCGTCGCCTTCCCCAGGGACGCCGGCGACGTGCAGGCGCTGGTGGCGGCGTGCGGCGAGCTGGAGGTGCCGGTGCTGCCGCGCGGGGCGGGCACCAGCCTGGCCGGGCAGACGGTGGGCGCGGCGATGATCGTCGACTTCTCCCGGCACATGAACCGGATCCTGGAGATCGACGGCAGGGTCGCGCGGGTGCAGCCGGGGGTCGTGCAGGACCAGCTCAACCGGGCGGCCCGCAAGCACGGGCTGATGTTCGGGCCCGACACCTCGACCAGCAACCGGGCCACGATCGGCGGGATGATCGGCAACAACTCGGCCGGCAGCCACTCGGTCCGGTACGGCTCCACGATCGACCACGTCGAGTCGCTGAGCGTGGTGCTCGCGGACGCCACCATGCCCGATCTGGCCACCGACGCCCGGCTGAAGGCGGCCGTGGCGAAGGTCCTGGGCGGGGTGGATCTGACCGGGTTCCCGCGTTTCTGGCGGCACTCGGGCGGCTACCGCCTGGACCGCGCCGCAAGCGAGGCCGCCGGTGTGGACCTCACCAAGCTGATCGTCGGGTCGGAGGGCACGCTGGCCATGGTGACCGAGGCCACGGTGGCCCTGGTGGACCGGCCGCAGGCCAAGGCCATCGCCGTCGGCCATTTCACCTCCACACCCGCCGCGATCGCCGCCACCGCCGACGCCCTGGCCTTCGACGCCGCCTCGGTCGAGCTCATCGACAAGGCCATCCTCGACCTGTCCCGGCAGCGGGTGGACTACGCGGGGCTCGGCGGCATCCTCGAGGGTGACCCCGAGGCGCTGCTGTTCGTCGAGTTCTTCGGCGACACCCCGGCCGAGGTGGCCGACCGCGTGGACAAGCTGGCCGCCACCTGGAAGGCGGACGGCCACGGCTACCACACGCTCAAAGCCACGGCGGAGCGCGACCAGGCGGCGGTGCTGAAGGTCCGCAAGGCGGGGCTCGGCCTGCTGATGGCCTCCAGCGTGGGCAGCCGCAGGCCGCTGGCGTTCGTCGAGGACACGGCCGTCCCGCCGGAGCGGCTGCTGCCGTACGTCGAGGAGTTCGCCCGCATCCTCGACGGCCACGGGCTGCAGGCCGGGTTCTACGGCCACTGCTCGGTCGGCTGCCTGCACATCCGCCCGTTCGTGGACCTGCGCGCGCCCGGCGAGATCGGCAGGATGCGCGCCGTCGCCGAGGAGATCGCCGAGCTGGCCGCCCGGCACGGCGGCGTCAACTCCAGCGAGCATGGCGACGGGCTGGCCCGCTCGGAGTTCAACCGGCGGTTGTTCGGCGAGGAGATCTACGAGACCATGCGGCAGGTCAAGCGCATCTTCGACCCGCGCGGGCTGCTGAACCCCGGCAAGATCGTGGACGCGCCGCCGATGACCGACCACCTGCGCGACCCGGCCGCGCCGGAGCCGCGCCCGCTACCAACCACGCTGGCCTTCGCCGGGAGCATGCACGCCGCCGCCGACCGGTGCATGAACGTCGGCGTGTGCCGCAAGGACGACTCGGGCGTCATGTGCCCCTCGTACATGGCCACCCGCGAGGAGGAGCACTCCACCAGGGGCCGCGCCAATGCCCTCGTCAAGGCCCTGTCGTCGGCCGATCCCCGGCAGGCGATGGGGGACGACCGGCTGCACGGGATCCTCGACCTGTGCCTGGAGTGCAAGGCCTGCCAGTCGGAGTGCCCGCTGGGCGTGGACATGGCGGCGTTGAAGAGCGAGTTCCTGCACCAGTACCAGCAGCAGCACGGCGTACCTCTGCGAGCCCGGCTGTTCGGCGCGATCAGGACGCTCAACCGCCTGGGCTCGGCCACCGCCCCACTGTCGAACTGGCTGGCCGGCCCCCTGCGCGGCCCTCTGGGCCTGAGCCGGCGGCGGCCGCTCCCCCGCTTCCGCCGCGACAGCCTGCTCCGCTGGCACGGGCGCCGGCCGGCCCCACCGTCTGCCTCCGCTTCTGCCTCAGGGGGGACCAAGGAGGTGATCCTGCTCGCGGACTCCTTCACCACCTACACCGAGCCCGACATCGGGCGGGCCGCCGTCGAGCTGCTGGAGCTCGCCGGCTACCGGGTACGGCTGGCCGCCGAGGGCTGCTGCGGCCGTTCCAGCATCTCCAAGGGCCTACTCGACCGGGCCAGGTCGATGGCCGAGGCGATGGTCGGGCGGCTGTCCGGCTCGGACGCGCCCATCGTGGGGCTGGAGCCGTCCTGCCTGCTGACGCTGAAGGACGAGTACCGCGCGTTGCTGCCCGGCGATCCCCGGGTGTCGGCGGTGGCGGCCCGCGCCAGGCTCGTCCCCGAGCTGCTCGTCGAGGCGATCGACGACGGCTCGCTGGCGCTCGGCGACGCGCTGCGCGGGCGGAAGATCCTCCTGCACGGCCACTGCCACGAGAAGGCCGTCGTCGGCACCGACGCCACGCGAGCGCTGCTGTCCAGGATCCCCGGAGCGGAGGTGGAAGAGATCGACGCCGGCTGCTGTGGCATGGCCGGCTCGTTCGGCTTCGAGAGCGAGCACTACGACCTGTCCATGAGGATCGGCGGCCTCCGGCTCTTCCCGGCGATCGCCTCGTCCTCGCCCGACACGCTGCTCGCGGCCACGGGGGTCTCGTGCCGCCAGCAGATCGCCCACGGCGCGGGCCGCACTGCGCGCCACCCGGTCGAGCTCCTCCATCAGGTGATCGACCAGCCATAACGTACGGGGGAGAACGGAGTACGCAGTTGTCCGCAGAACTCCTGTCCATTCTCGCCCTGATCGTCATGTTCGTCGTGGCCACCCTCTTCCCGGTGAACCTGGGCGCGCTGGCCCTCGTCGGTGCGTTCCTCGTCGGGACGCTGGCCGCGGGAATGAGCACTGACGACATCCTGGGGGCGTTCCCCGGCAGCCTGTTCGTGATCCTCGTCGGGGTGACGCTGCTGTTCGCGATCGCCACCAACAACGGAACGGTCGATTGGCTCGTACGCGCCGCCGTGCACCTGGTGCGCGGGCGGATCGCGGCCATCCCGCTGGTGGTGTT
Organism: Nonomuraea sp. 3N208; assembly: GCF_052245935.1. NCBI lineage: Bacteria > Bacillati > Actinomycetota > Actinomycetes > Streptosporangiales > Streptosporangiaceae > Nonomuraea > Nonomuraea sp. 3N208. Next base: position 61,935 of record NZ_JBQQBR010000011.1, read on the forward strand.
CGCCATCTCGGCGCTGCTCACGGCCGTGGGCGCACCGGCGCCCGCGGTGGCGGCGATCCTGGCGCCCATCGCGTTCGGGTTCGCGGCCGACTACAAGATCCATCCGCTGCTCATCGGGCTCATGGTGGCGCACGGGACGCAGGCCGGGGCTTTCTCGCCGATCAGCGTGCTGGGCGGGATCGTCAACGGCGTGACCAGCGACGCGAACCTGCCCAGTAACAATGTGGTGCTGTTCCTGTCGAGCTTCGCTTTCAACGCCGCCGCCGCGCTGGTCGTCTTCTTCATCTTCGGCGGCCCTCACCTGGTACGGCGAGGCGCCGTGGCAGTGCCGGGCACACCCGCCTCCGACACCGCGCCCGCTTCCGGCACCGCGCCTGCCTCCGACACCGCGGCCGAGTCCGGCGACGCACCCGGTGCCGGCGGCGCCGCCCCGGCTTCCGCAGCGGCTCCGGCCACCGGGGCGGCGCACGCCACCGGGCGCGCCCGCGTTCCCGGAGGCGGCACCGCTTCCGAGACCGCCGAGCCCGGCGCGGCGGCCACCTCGGTCACCACCGCAGCCGAACCTGACACCGCGCCCGACCTGGGCACCCGCACCGCAGCCGAACCCGGCACCCGCAGGGCGGCCGAGCCCGGCGTGGGCGGCGGCCTGCGGCTCACGCCGCACCAGGCGCTGACGCTGGCCGGCATCGTCGGGCTCTGCCTGGCCGTGCTGGTGTTCAAGCTCGACGTCGGCCTCACCGCCGTCACCGTCGCCGTCATCCTCTCCCTGGCCTCCCCCAAGGCGAACAAGGGCGCCGTGGAGAAGGTGGCCTGGCCGACCGTGCTGCTGATCTGCGGCGTCGTCACGTACGTCGGGGTGCTGCAGGAGATCGGCACCGTCGACTACGTCGGCACGTCCGTGGCCGCGATCGGCATCCCCCTGCTGGTGGCGCTGCTGATCTGCTACGTCGGCGGCGTCGTGTCGGCCTTCGCCTCGACCGTGGGCATCCTGGGGGCACTGGTGCCCCTGGCCGTGCCACTGCTCGGAACGGGCGCGCTGGGACCGGTCGCGATGATCGCGGCGCTGTCGGTGTCGTCGGCCATCGTGGACGTCAGCCCGTTCTCCACGACGGGCGCGCTGCTGGTGGCCAACGTCAGAGGCATGCAGCGGGACCTGTTCTACCGCCGGCTGCTCGCCTACGGCGCGGTCATCGTCGTGGTGGGCCCGCTCGCGGCCTGGGCAGTCCTGGTCGCCCCCGGCTGGCTCGGCTGACGTCATCTCCTCTGGTCACATCACGTAAAATCGTTTCACAACATGGGGGACCCCATGCGATACGATCAAGCTGGTCCCGGTGCACGTCGCTCGTGCTCCGCGCACCAGACGAGGAACGATGTCGAGCATCAAAGAGGTCGCCCGGATGGCCGGGGTCTCCGTCGGCACCGTGAGCAATGTGCTCAACCGGCCCGACATGGTGGCACCTGAGACGCGACAGCGTGTGCAGGCCGCAATCGCGCAGCTCGGCTACGTACGCAACGCCTCCGCCCGCCAGTTGCGGGCGGGGCGCAGCCGGACGATCGCCGTGGTGGCGCTCGACCTGGCCAACCCGTTCTTCATCGACGTGCTCAGCGGCGTGGAGTCCGCCGCGCAGCGCGACGGCCTCACCGTGATGGTCTTCAACAGCAGCAAGGACGCCGAGCGCGAGGCGAGGCTGCTGGAGATGCTGGAGGAGCAGCGTCCCCTGGGCGTGCTCATCACCCCCGTCAACGACCGCGGCCAGCAGAAACGGCTGGACCGGCTGCTCTCCCGCGGCATCCCGGTGGTGTTGTTCGACAACTCCTCGCGGATCGGCCACGGGTGCGCGGTGGCGGTCGACGACGTGCTCGGCGGCCGGCTGGCCGGGCTGCACCTGCGCGAGCGGGGGCACCGCCACATCGCCTTCGCCGGAGGGCCGTTCACCGTCCGGCAGGTGGAGGACCGCCGCGACGGGCTGGCGAGCGTGCTCACCCCCGCCGAGAAGCTGACCGTGATCCCCTTGCCCGACCTCAACGTCGCCACCGGACGCACGGCGGCCCAGGAGATCGCCGCCCTGCCCAGGGCCGCCCGGCCCACCGCGGTCTTCTGCGGCAACGACCTGGTCGCGCTGGGCGTGCTTCAGGAGCTGACGCTGCGTGGCCTGCGGGTTCCCGACGACGTGGCGATCCTCGGCTACGACGACATCGGTTTCGCGGCCGCGGCCGCGGTGCCGCTGTCGTCGATCCGGCAGCCGCGCGAGCAGCTGGGCAACACCGCCGCGCTGATGGTGCTGGAAGAGGCCGACCGGCCGTCCGGACACCAGCACCGTCACGTCATCTTCCAGCCTGAGCTGGTGGAACGCTCCTCCACCGCCCAGCTGCGGCCCTCGCGCCAAGCGGCGAACGCCACCCACTGACCGCACGCCGATCAGGCCGGGCTGTCATCCGCGCGGTCGAGGCGCTGGTACAGGCCGTAGACGAAGCGGGCGCGGTAGCGGCTGCCCTCGTGGGTGAAGCCGACCGTCCAGTGGTGCGGGGCCGAGCCCTCGATCTGGGAGGCTCCGGGGAACGCGGCGCCGATGTCGGCGACGACGCAGCTCCAGGGGGCCAGGTCCGCCAACGACACCGCCTTGACTCCGCCCGGGCGCACGAGCCACTGGTTCCACACCTCTCCCCCGGGGCCGAGCAACACCTCGAACCGCAGATCGGGCCAGGAGGGCAACCTCCAGCGGGCCACGTCACACGTCAGGCTGCCTACCTGGTGGACGCCCTCGTACGCGGGCGGGCCGAGCGCCATCCGGAACATGGCCCGTCCTTTCGGCGCCCTGCCGGAGTGGGCCATCGCCGTCCACTGGGTGTGCGCGGCACGCAACTCGGCCCGGGTGGCGCCCATGTCCTTGAGCGCGTCCTCGACCTTCGCGGCCTCCAGGTCGCGCATCCGATGCATCAGGGCCAGCTCGAACTGGCGAACCCCGAATCTCACGGCCCCATCACCTCGGCGGCCATGATGTCACGGGTCCCGGCGCTCGCGCAGCCGCCGGGCGACGCCGTACCAGACGGGGACCTCGCGTTCGTCGTCGAAGCCGCGGGCCACCACGATGCCGGTGGAGGAGCGCAGCAGGATCGACAGCACGATGGTCACGCGACGATCCACGATGTCGCCGGCGGATTGACGCTTTCCTGACGGACCTTGATACGTTGGTGACAGGTGTGCCGGGAAGTCTGGTCGGCGATTCTTTGTCCCGTTTGACCGGAAGGACGCTTTCGTGCACACCAGAGACCTGCTCGCCACCATCCCGATGATCGCGCTGTGAGCGTGCTGTCCTGGGTGACCGTGGCGGTGTTCCTGGCCGCGTACACGCTCATCGCCACCGAGAAGATCCATCGGGTCGCGGCCGCGCTGGGCGGTGCGGCGATCATGCTGCTGATCCACGCCACCGGCGCGGAGGCCGCGTTCTTCTCCGAACACGCCGGTATCGACTGGAACGTCATCTTCCTGCTGCTGGGCATGATGGTCATCGTCGGGGTGCTGAAAGAGACCGGTGTCTTCGAGTACCTGGCCATCTGGGCCGCCAAGCGGGCCCGCGGCCGGCCGTTCCGGCTGATGGTGCTGCTGGTGCTCATCACCGCCGGCGCGTCGGCGCTGCTGGACAACGTGACGACCGTGCTGCTGATCGCGCCGGTGACGTTCCTGGTGTGCGAGCGGCTCGCGTTGCCCGCCGCCCCGTTCCTGATCGCCGAGGCGATGGCCTCCAACATCGGCGGCGCGGCCACGCTGGTCGGCGACCCGCCGAACATCATCATCGCCAGCCGCGCCGGGCTGACCTTCAACGACTTCCTCATCCACATGGCGCCGCTGGTGATCGTCCTGATGGCGGTGTTCATCGGGTTGTGCTGGTGGATGTTCGGCCGCAGGTTCCGCTACGACCCGGACCGTGCTCAGGAGATCATGACGCTGGACGAGCGGGAGGCGATCTCCGACCCGCGGCTACTGTGGCAGTCGCTGGCCGTGCTGGCGCTGGTCATGGCGGCGTTCGTGCTGCACCCGGTGCTGCACTACGAGCCGTCGGTGGTGGCGCTGCTGGGCGCGGGGATGCTGGTGGCGGTGACGAAGGTACGCACCGAGCAGGCTCTGGCCGAGGTGGAGTGGCCCACGCTGGTCTTCTTCGCCGGGCTGTTCGTCATGGTCGGTGCCCTGGTCGAGACCGGCGTCATCGGCGCGCTGTCCGAGGCCGCGGTCGCGGCGACCGCCGGGCGGCTGGAGCTGGCCACGATGGGGCTGCTCGGCGTCTCGGCCGTGCTGTCGGCCATCGTGGACAACATCCCATACGTCGCCACGATGAGCCCCATCGTGGCGGGGCTCGCCGAGGCGAACGGCGGCCACGACGTGTTGTGGTGGGCGCTGGCCTTCGGCGCCGACCTGGGCGGCAACGCCACCGCAGTCGGCGCCGCGGCCAACGTCGTGGTGCTCGGCATCGCCGCCCGCAACGGCACCCCGATCAGCTTCTGGCAGTTCACCAAGTACGGCCTGATCGTCACCGCCGTCACCGTCACCCTGGCGGCGCCGTACCTGTGGTTCCGCTACCTCATGTGACCGATGAGCGATTCGACAGGCGGGTTCAGGCGGGCGAAGCCCTCCTGGCTCCGGTACGGGTAGTAGGGGTAGGCGGCCGTTGTCGTGCCGGCGGCGTCGAGCCTGGCGACCTGGTCGCGGGTGAGGCTCCATCCGGTGGCGCCCAGGTTCTCGCGCAGTTGCTCCTCGTCGCGCGCGCCGATGATGACGGAGGCGACGGTCGGCCGCTGGAGCAGCCAGTTCAGCGCGATCTGCGGAACGGTCCTGCCGGTCTCACCGGCGATCTCGTCGAGGACGTCGACCACCGCGTACAGGAGCTCGTCGTCGACCGGCGGGCCGTAGGCGGCGGTCCGGTGCAGCCTGCTGCCCTCGGGAAGCGGGCGGCCGCGCCGGATCCTGCCGGTGAGGCGGCCCCAGCCGAGCGGGCTCCACACGAGGGCGCCGACGCCCTGGTCGAGGCCGAGCGGCATCAGCTCCCACTCGTAGTCGCGGCCCACCAGGGAGTAATAGACCTGGTGGGCCACGTACCGCGGGTAGCCGTACCGCTCGGCGGTCGCGAGCGACTTCATCAGCTGCCAGCCGGAGAAGTTGGACACGCCGACGTAGCGGAGCTTTCCGGCCCGGACGAGGTCGCCGAGCGTGGACAGCACCTCCTCGATCGGCGTGGCGGCGTCGAAGGCGTGCAGCTGGAACACGTCGATGTGGTCGGCGCCCAGGCGGCGCAGCGCGCCGTCCACCGCCTCGATCAGCCGGGGCCGTGAAGTGCCCGCGTCGTCCGGGCCGTCACCTGTGGGAAGCCCGGCTTTGGTGGAGATGAGCACGCGGTCCCGCCGGCCCTTGATCGCCTGACCGAGCACCTCCTCGGAGGCGCCGTCGGAGTAGACGTCGGCGGTGTCGAACATGGTGACGCCCGCGTCGAGTGCGATGTCCACGAGCCGCCTGGCCTGCGCCACGTCGGTGTTGCCCCAGGCGCCGAACAGCTCGCCCTTGCCGCCGAACGTCCCAGCGCCGAAGCTCAGCGCCGGCACTTTGAGCCCGGACGCACCCAGCTGCCGATATTCCATGATTCCATCCATCTTCTTAACAGCTCAATCTTCCCGTTAAGAGGATAGCCCACTAACGGCACTCCTGCACCATTAAGCAATTGGCCAGACGGCCCGGCGGAAGGTGCAGTATTCGTGCAGCTGGTTCCACAGGAGGCGAGCGTTGTGTGGGTCAGGAGCCGGGGTGGGCCAGGAAGCGGCCGAAGCGGCCCTGGTGGTAGAGAAGCGGGCGGCCCGGGCCGTACACGTCGGCCTCGGCCACCAGGCCCACGACCAGCACGTGATCGCCGACCTCCGCCGTCTCGTACGGCAGGCAGATCAGGTGCGCGGAGACGTCCTGCAGCAGCGGCGCGCCCAGGGGCCCCGCCCGCCACCGGGTCGGCTCGGCGAACCGGTCGATGCCCTTGCGGGCGAACCGCGCCGCCACCTCGGCCTGGTCGCTGGCCAGGATGTTGACCGCGAAGTGGTCGGCGGCCCGCAGCCAGGGCCACGTGGTCGAGGAGCGATCCACGTAGAAGGAGACGAGGGGCGGTTCGAGGCTGACGGAGGAGAACGACGTGGCGGTCAGGCCGGCGGGGGCGCCGTCGCACTGCGCGGTGATCACGACGACTCCGCTGGCGTGGACGGCGAGCGCCTGCCTGAACTGGTCGGCCCTCACGGCGCTGTCGGGCAGTGTCTCGGTCATGCGGACACCTCCTGCCGGTCCGCGCGGTCGTCGAGGCGGGCGGAGGTCGCTGATGGCACGTTCACGAGAGAGTTCCTCACGGGAGAAGGCATGCTCACGCGGCGCCCCGGCGGTGGTCCGGGGGGCGCGGAGACAGGGGTCGTCGGGGGGCGTCGGATGCGGGCGGCGAAGGGCACGCCGCGCGTGCGGCTACAGGTCCGCGATCAACGACACTGCGCGCTGGCGACGCGGCCGAAATCCACGTGGGGGCGCCTGGTCAGGAGGAATCCCTGTCTCATACCCACGACGCTAAGCCGCCCTCCTCGATAAGTCAATATTACCTACTTGTTTTAAGGGAAATGTCGGCATCTAACGACCGCGTCCAGCGCGAACGTACGGCCTACTCGGCGCGCTTCGCCGAGCCCGAGACGCCATGCTTCGCGAGGGCGGGCTGCTCCCCCTCGACGACACCATGCTCCGTGAGGGCGGGCTGCTCCCCCTCGGAGACGCGATGCTCTGCGAGGGCGGGCTGCTCGCCCTTCGGCTGGACCCGCTCGGAGTCGGCCGTGGCGGGCCCAGTGGCGGCCTCAGTGGCGGGCTCCGTGGTAGCGGCCGGTGTGCCGGGCTGCGCCGCCCGGTCGAAGAAGCGCAGCAGCTCGACCGGCAGCGGCATGATCAGGGTGGAGTTCTTCTCGGCCGCCACCTCCACCACCGTCTGCAGCAACCGCAACTGCAGCGCGCCAGGCGTCTGCGACATGATGCCCGAGGCGTCGGCGAGCTTGTGCGCGGCCAGCAGTTCGCCGTCCGCGACGATCACCCGGGAGCGGCGCTCCCGTTCGGCCTCGGCCTGCCGGGCGATGGAGCGCTTCATGGTCTCGGGCAGCTGAACGTCCTTGATCTCCACCCGGTCGATGTGAATGCCCCAGCCGAGCGCGGGGCTGTCGATCATCAGCGCAAGGCCTTTGTTGAGCTCCTCGCGGTTGGTCAGCAGATCGTCCAGCTCGCTCTTACCGATGATGGATCGCAGCGAGGTCTGCGCCACCTGCTCGACGGCGAACAGATAGTTCTGCACCTCGACGGCGGCCCGCATGGGGTCCTGGACCCTGAAATAGGCGACCGCGTCGACCCGTACGGAGACGTTGTCCCTGGTGATGCCCTCCTGCGTCGGGACGGGCATCGTGACGATCTGGACGTTGACCTTCCGCATGTTGTCCACGACGGGGATGAGGAATCTGAGGCCCGGCTGCCGGATGTGCGGCTGCGCCCTGCCGAAGCGGAAGACGATGCCGCGCTCGACCTGGTTGACCACCCTCACCCCGGTGACCGCGAGCAGGAAGAGCAAGAAGGCGATGACTCCGAGCACGATGTTGATGTCCATGGCCGTGTCCCTTCCCTATCGAGCCTAGCCCCGAATTCAGCTGGTACGAGTGGCCAGGACCGTGGCGATGGCGTGCTCTGTCGTGACGTACGTGGGCAGCCGGGCGTCCACCCCGGTGATGTGCAGCAGGCGGGCGGGCGCGCCCCGGGCGGCGGCCAGGTGCGCGTCGACGCCGTCGTCGGCGCAGGTACGGGCACAGGCCAGCAGGACGTGCAGGCCGGAGCTGTCCAGGAACGACAATTCGGCCAAATCGAAGATCACATGGTCGCCGGGGCGGCGGATGTGGTCGACGTAGTCCGCGAGCTGGGCGCTGTTGGTCCGGTCGACCTCGCCGGCGATGGCGATCACGCTCATGCCGGGAAGATGCTGATGAGTCGTCGTTAACGGGGCCATTCAGCGGGCCGGTTGCCTTTCCCGGCCTGAGCGCCTCAGGCTCCGGACGCTCGTGGTGGGGTGGCGGTGCAGGTGCAGGCTCAGCAGCGAGCCGAGGCCGGTCTGCTCGAGGCCGACCCTGTCGCACAGGTGCTGGATCACCCACAGGCCGAACCCGTGCGCGCCGGTCGGGTCGATCCGGGCGGTGGCCAGGTGGTCGGCCGACAGCCGGCCGGCGAGGTCGAGGATCTCCACAGTGATCCCTTCCTGGGTGCCACGCGCGGTGACCAGCCCGGCCGCTCCCCCATGGTCGAGCACATTGGTGACCGCCTCGTTGACGGCCAGCACCAGGTGGTCGAGCCGCTCGCCGGTCAGCCCCGCGTGCCGGCCGCCGACACGTACCAGGTCGCGGATGAAGGCTAGATCGGCGCTGACAGGACAGCGCAGCTCGAACTGCACGCTCATGGTCGTCTCGCCCACCGGATCGTCGGGGATGGAAGGTGCGGGCCCCGTTCCTCTTTCCCAGGGACAGATCGCCAAACGGGTGTCCTGGAGAGGTCCAACTGGTTCGCACGACCACGTGCCCATACTGCCCTCATGCACTTCGAGACCATGATCGACCAGTCCGGGCCTGTGGCGCCCCTGATCGGCCTGCTCACCAGGGGGCGCGCCGCCGGGTACGTACGCACGGAGGCGGAGAGCGTCAAACGGCGCTGCGAATCGTGATCTTCGAGCCTCGAATTTCGTGACGCAACTAACAGGACACTGTCTCTTTAACAAGAGCCCAGCGTCCTGTTAATGTCGTCATCGTGGGTGACAGCGGGAACGTGGCCGACCCGGCGTTCGAACGCGCCAGACGACCGGAGCACAAGCAGCAGCGGCGCGCGGCGATCCTCGCGGTGGCGCGCAAGCTCGCCATCGAGTCAGGGGTGCGTGAAGTCAGCCTGCGCAGGGTCGCCGCAGAAGTAGGGCTGGCCAAGTCCAACGTGGTGCGCTACTTCAGCACCAGGGAGGAGATCTTTCTCGAGCTGACCGTGGAGAGCTGGCGGGACTGGGCGGACGACGTCCTCGGACGCCTCCGGGCAGGCGACGACGTGATCGACGCGCTGACCGAACCACTCGCGGCACGCCCGCTCTTCTGCGACCTCCTCAGCCAGCTGGGAACGGCCCTGGAACACAACCTCTCCGTCCCAGCGGCCCTGACCTTCAAAGTCACGGTCCTGGACATCACCAGCGAGCTCGGCGCCGCCATCGCGCAGGCCCGACCCGACCTGACTCCGGACGAAGCCGAGGAACTGGTGGCGCGCGCGACCGGCTGCGCGGGCACCTACTACCCCGCCTCCAACCCGCCCCCCACCTTGGTCGAGCTCTACCGGCAACGCCCCGACCTCGCCGCCACGTGCCCCAAGCTGCTGCCCACCCTGAAACGCACCCTGGCAGCACTTGCCGCCGGTCTGCCGACCTTGCGTACCTGACGCACATCTACAACTGATGGGAGCAATCATGTCTGTTATTTCCGAATCCGTAGAGCCTGTCCCCGACGACCACCTCGAGACGGAACCGGTGAGCCCCTTGATCCCCTTGGGCTCGGACGCCGCGCCCGTGTGCACGGACGGAGTGTGCGCCCTGTGAGCTCGCTGCGCATCGACATCTGGTCCGACGTCGTCTGCCCGTGGTGCTACATCGGCAAGCGACGCCTGGAGTCGGCACTCGCCCGCTTCGAGCACGCCGACGAGGTGGAACTGCACTGGCACAGCTTCCAGCTCGACCCCTCCCACCCCAAGGGGCACCGCGAACCGTCCTCCGACAGCCTGGCCAAGAAGATCGGCGCTCCGCACGCCCAGATACGGCAGATGCAGCAGCAGGTCACCGACCTCGCCGCAGCGGAAGGCCTGACGTACGCCCTCGACAAGTCCATCTCGGTCAACACGATCGACGCCCACCGGGTCGCGCATCTCGCGGCGGACCACGGTCTCGGCGGGCAGATGCACGAGCGGCTGCTCAGCGCCCACCTGGCCGAGGGAGAGATCGTCGACGACCCCGACACCCTGGTCCGCCTGGCGGCCGAGCTCGGCATCCCTGAGGACGAGACCCGGAAGGTCCTGGGGAGCGACGCCTACGCGGACGCCGTGCAGGCGGACATCCGCGAGGCCCGCGGCCTCGGCATCACCGGTGTGCCGTTCTTCGTGCTCAACCGCGCCTACGGCGTGTCCGGCGCGCAGCCGGCCGACGCCTTCCTCTCCGCCCTGCGCACCGCCCACGGGGAGGCCGTCACGACGCGCTGAATCGCCCGGGTTCGACAGTGGGCCGCGACCGGCATGGTCGCGGCCCACTGTCGTGCTCTAGATCACACACGGAGACGTCTTGCAATGGAGGCGGATTAATTTTAGGTTAGGCTTACCTAAGTAAATGTCTCGTTCTGGGGGCATGCCCCTTCTCGCTGTTCCCTCACAGGAAGAAGCCATGTCCATCCAGCTGCCGCTGTCCGCTGCGCCGCGCTCCGCCTACCCGGTGGAGGTGCTCCCCCGCACCGTCCGGGACCGTCTCCTCGAACTGGCACAGTCCGGCGCGCCGGTCTCCGCCTACGTCTACGACGGCGCGGTGGCCGCCGAGCGGGCCCGCGAATTACGCGCGGCGCTGCCTGCATGGGCCGCCGTTTACTACGCGGTCAAGGCCAACTCCTTTCCCGGCGTCGTCGCGGCGCTGGCCCCGTACGTGGACGGGTTCGAGGTCGCGTCCAGATCCGAGCTGGACCTCGCCCTGGGCCTCACCGGTACGGCACGCGTCGTGGCCGCCGGACCCGCCAAGTCCGTCCCTGTCCTCACCGCCCTGGTCAGAGCCGGGGTGGAGGCGATCAACGCCGAGAGCCTGCTCGAGCTCCACCGGATCAGCCGGATCGCGGTCGCCGAAGGCACCACGGCCAGGGTGGCGCTGCGCGTGAACCCCGCCGAGATCCCCGTCACGGGCTCGCTGCACATGGGCGGCGTCCCGTCCCAGTTCGGCGTGGCCGAACCCGACGTGCCCGAGGTACTGCGGGCCGCCGCCCGGCTGCCCGGTCTGGAGCTGGTCGGCTTCCACGTCCACGCCGCCTCCGGCAACCTGGACGCCGAATCCCACGCCGCCTACCTGCGCTGGTGCCTGGACTGGAGCGTGCGCACCGCCGCGGCCAACCGCATCGAGCTGCGCCAGGTCGACATCGGCGGCGGCATCGGTGTCGCGTTCGAGGACGAGAAGCCCTTCGACGTCGCCCGCTTCGGCGAGCTGGCCGGGCAGGCCGAGCCGCCGCCCGGCGTGCGAGTGCTGCTGGAGCCCGGCCGTTTCCTGGTCGCCGACTGCGGCTGGTATGCCGCCGAAGTGACCGACGTCAAGACCTCCTTTGGCAAACGGTTCGTCGTCCTGCGCGGCGGCATCAACCACTTCCAGCTCCCCACGTCCTGGGACATCGTGCACAACATCGCGGTGCTCCCGATCGAGGGCTGGCCAGAGGGCTGCCCCCGGCCAGCCGCCGAAGACGCCGAGGTGACGGTCGTCGGCGAGCTCTGCACGCCGGAGGACACCCTCCTGCGCGACGTCCGGGTCGACCGCGTGCGCGCCGGAGACCTGGTCGTCTTCCCCAACGCGGGTTCCTACGGCTGGGAATTCGCCATGCACGACTTCCTCGGTCACCCCGTGGCCGAACGACACCTGCTCTGAGCTCAACCGGCCCACGGGGCCGTGCCACCCGCCTCCTCTGCGATCCGGAGCCTTGATGACGCTGCATCCGACCGACCTCGACCCCGCCCCCGTCCTGGGTGACCGCATGGACGCCGTGCTGCGGCGGCAGCGCGACCGGGAGTCCTCGGCGCGGACCTATGCCCGTTCGTTCCCGGTCGTCCCGGTACGCGCGCACGGCATGACGATCGAGGGCGCCGACGGCCGCCGCTACCTCGACTGCCTGTCCGGCGCGGGCACCCTCGCGCTCGGCCACAACCACCCAGTGGTGGTCGAGGCCATCAGGCGCACCTTGGACAGCGGGGCCCCGCTGCACGTGCTCGACCTGGCCACGCCGGAAAAGGACGAGTTCACCGAGGCGCTGTTCGCCACTCTTCCTCCCGCCTTCGCCGATCACGCGCGCGTGCACTTCTGCGGGCCCGCGGGAACGGACGCGGTGGAGGCGGCGCTGAAGCTCATGCAGACCGCCACGGGCCGGCGCGGGCTGCTCGCCTTCACCGGCGCCTACCACGGCATGACCGCGGGCGCCCTGGCGGCCACCGGCAGCGTCGCGGTCAAGGAGCCGGTGGCCGGGATCGCCGCTGACGTGACCCGGCTGCCGTACCCGTACTCCTACCGCTGCCCGTTCGGTGTCGGCGGGGAGTGGGGCGCGGAGCTGTCGGCGGCGTACACCGAACGGCTGCTCGACGACCCTTCCGGCGGCGTGGTGCCGCCGGCCGCGATGATCCTGGAGGCGGTGCAGGGCGAGGGTGGCGCGGTGGCCGCCCCCGACTCCTGGCTGCGTCAGATGCGCCGGATCACCGCCGAGCGCGGCATCCCGCTGATCGTGGACGAGGTGCAGACCGGCGTGGGGCGCACCGGCGCGTTCTGGGCGGTGGAGCACAGCGGGGTGATTCCCGACGCGATGGTGCTGTCCAAGGCCATCGGCGGGAGCCTGCCGCTGGCCGTGGTGGTGTACCACGAGGACTACGACGGCTGGCGGCCCGGCGCGCACACCGGAACGTTCCGCGGCAACACCCTGGCCATGGCGGCCGGGACCGCGACCCTGCGGTACGTGGCCCGCGAGAGGCTGGCCGAGCGGGCCGCCGCGGTCGGCGCCCTGATGGCGGCCCGGCTGGACGGGCTGCGCGGCGAGCTGCCCGCGATCGGCGACGTCCGCGGGCGCGGCCTGATGATCGGTGTCGAGCTCGTCGACCCCGAGGGCGAACCCGACTCCTGCGGTGCCCGCCCGCCGGCGCCGCGGAAGGCGGCCGAGGTCCGTGCCGCGTGCCTGGACCGCGGCCTCATCGTGGAGCTGGGCGGCCGCCACGACTCCACCGTCCGCCTGCTGCCGCCGCTGATCATCACGGACGAGCAGGCGGAGACCGTTCTGGACCGGCTGGCCGACGCGATCGCCGAGGTGACGGCTGCCCGCCTCACGGGGCCGCGGGCATGACCGCCGCCCTCGCGCCCGCGCTGTCCGGCGGCGTCTCCGGCGCCGCCGCCCTGGAGCCGATGGTGCGTACGGTGCTGGAGGCCCTGGCCGAGGGCGCGGCACGGCGTGGCGGACCGATCCCCGCAGGCACACCCCAGGAGCTCTTCGCACGAGTCGCCCGCGCCCTCACCGAGCCGGACGGTGACGACGACGCCTTGCGCCGGTTGACCGCGCTGGTGGCCGCGGGCAGTGCCGACCCGGCCGATCCGGCCTGCGCCGCGCACCTGCACTGCCCGCCGCTCGCCGTGGCGGTGGCCGCCGACCTGGCGATCTCCGCGCTCAACCCGTCGCAGGACTCCTGGGACCAGGCCCCCGCGACCACCGCTCTGGAGACCCTGGTGCTGGGCGACCTGGCCGAGCTGGTGGGATACCCGTCCACGGCCGCGGGCGTTCTCACCTCCGGCGGCACCGAGTCCAACCTCATGGGCCTGATGCTGGCCAGGGACCGGGTGCTGGGGCGCGCGACCGGGCGCAGGATCGAACGGAGCGGTCTGCCCGCGGGCCCGCCGCAGGCGAGGATCTTCTCCTCCGCCGCCGCCCACTTCTCGGTACGGCGCGCCGCCGCCCTGCTGGGCCTGGGCGAGGACGCGGTCGTGACCATCCCCGTCGATCACGAGCTGCGCATGAGACCCGAGGCACTGGAGAAAGCGCTCCGGGAGTGCGTCCGGCGGGGCGAGCTGCCCATGGCCGTGGTCGCCACGGCCGGCACCACCGACACCGGGGCGATCGACCCGCTGAACGCCTGCGCGACCCTGGCCGCCGAGCACGGCGCCTGGACGCACGTGGACGCCGCCTACGGGGGCGGCGCGCTGCTCTCCGACCGCCTGGCCCCGCTGCTGACGGGCCTGGAACGGGCCGACTCGGTGTCGCTGGACTGGCACAAGCTGGGCTGGCAACCCGCCGCGGCGGGGGTCTTCCTGGTGCGGCAGGCCGAGACGTACGCGTCGCTGGCCCGGCGCGCCGCCTACCTCAACCCGGCCGACGACGAGGACGCCGGCTACTCCAGCCTGCTGGGGCTCTCCCTGCGCACCACCCGCCGCCCCGACGCCTTCAAGATCGCCGTCACGCTCGCCGCCCTGGGCCGGGACGGCCTGGGCCGCCTCGTGGACACCTGCCACGACCTGGCCCGCGCCGGGGCCGCGGCGGTGTGTGCCCATCCCCGGCTGGAGCTGCACGCCGACCCCGTGCTGACGGCGTTCCTCTTCCGGTATCTCCCCGCCGATCCCGCCCTGGCGGACCGGGTGAACGCCGGGCTGCGGCGCCGCCTGCTCCGTGAGGGACGCGCCGTCGTCGGCCGTACCGAGCTGCCCGGAGAGGGGCCGGGCCGCGTCCGGCTCAAGCTCACCCTGCTCAACCCGCACGCGACGGCCACCGAGGTGGAGCGGCTCGTCCACCTGGTCGCCGCCGCGGGCGAGGCCGAGGAGGCGGCGCTATGACCGGGCTCAAGGCGGACCTGTCCGGCGCGTCCGCGCCCCTCAGCCCGGATCCCCTCGACCATCCCGACCCCTTCAGGGCCGGCGAGGCCGCGGCGATGGAGACGCTGCTGCGTGCCTACGTGCGCGAGACGGCGATCCCGGTCCCGGCGGCCGGTGAGGAGCTGACGCTCGGCTTCCCCGCCAGCGGCCTGCGGCTGAGCGTCCCGGTGCGCCACCGATCGGCGACGGGTTGGCACCGCTTCGGCGAGCCGCACGTCATCGCCGGGCCGCTACCCGCCGGCGCCGAACTCCTCCCCACCGAACCTGTCCCCGCCGATGCCGCGCTCGTGGCCGCGGCCGCCATCCGTAAGGCGGTCGTGCGGCGGCGGTTGCCGCAGCACCTCGGGTCCGACGCCGTCGCCCGGGTGCTGGACTCGGCCCGCCGTACCGGGACGTTTCTCG
The DNA here is from genome assembly GCF_052245935.1 of Nonomuraea sp. 3N208. Taxonomy (NCBI): domain Bacteria; kingdom Bacillati; phylum Actinomycetota; class Actinomycetes; order Streptosporangiales; family Streptosporangiaceae; genus Nonomuraea; species Nonomuraea sp. 3N208. The sequence goes on from NZ_JBQQBR010000011.1 coordinate 77,018, forward strand.
CGCGGCGGCGGGCCGAGCGCGACGGGCCGGGGGTGACGCCGTTCCTCGAGGCCGAGCAGGCACTGTTGCTGGGGCATCCGTTCCATCCCACGCCCAAAAGCAGGCAGGAGGCGTCCGACGGGGAGCTGGACGCGTACTCGCCGGAGCTGCGCGGCGCGTTCCGGCTGCACTGGTTCGCCGCCGATCCCGCCATCGTCGTCGGTGACAGCACGGACGGGCGGAGCCCGGCCGAGCTGCTACGAGACCTCGCCGGCGACCTGAAGCTCCCCTCGGGCATGGTCCCCGTCCCCGCCCATCCGTGGCAGGCGCGCGAGGTGCTGCGCCGTCCCGAGGTGGCGTCGCTGGTCGACGCGGGACTGCTGCGCCCGCTCGGGGCGGCGGGGCCCGCGTGGCATCCGACCTCTTCGGTGCGCACCGTGCACCGGCCGGACACCGACGTGATGCTCAAGCTCTCCCTCGGCATGCGGATCACCAACTCGCGCAGGAACAATCTGCGCGGCGAGCTGCGGCTCGGCGTCCGGGCCGCCCGCCTGCTCGCCGCCGGCCCTGGCGACTGGCTGCGCGCGGAACACCCGGAGTTCGGGATCCTGCGCGACTTCGCCTGGATCTCCGCGGGCGCCGACGGGCCGGAGACCGGGCTGGAGACCGCCATCCGCGACAACCCCTTCCACGGGGGACCGGGCGAAGGGCAGTGCGTGGCGGGGCTGCTGGCCGAGCGCACGGGTCCGGGTGACGGCACGCCGCCCCGGCACCGCGCGCTGCTGTCCGCCGCCACGGCACGCCTCGCCAGGGCGCACGGCGTCTCCCTCGCGGAGGCATCGGCCCGCTGGCTGGCCCGCTATCTCGACGTGCTGGTCGTGCCGCTGATCAGGCTGCACGCGCGGTACGGCATCGCGCTGGAGCCGCACCACCAGAACACCCTCGTGGCGCTGGACGGCGACGGCCTGCCCCGCGCGGGCTGGTACCGGGACAGCCAGGGCTACTACGTGGCCGCCTCCATGGCGGGCGAGTTGGAACGGCTGCTGCCCGGCCTGGCCGACGGCGTGGAGATGGTCTTCGACGACGAGTTCGTGGACGAGCGGGTCGCGTACTACCTGGGGATCAACAACCTGTTCGGCCTGGTGGGCGCGTTCGGGGCGCTGGGGCTCGCCGGCGAAGGCGGCCTTCTGCGCGTGCTGCGTGCCGCGCTGGAGCGGCTGCGCGCCGCGGAGCCCGGTGCGAAGGGCCTGCTCGACCTGCTGCTGGACGCGCCGTCGCTGCGCTGCAAGGGCAACTTCCTGACGTGCGTGGACGGCCGCGACGAGCTCGTCGGCGACGTGCACAGCCAGTCCGTCTACATCGACCTTCCCAACCCTCTCACGGAGGTACAGCGGTGACCACGTACGACCTGGTGGGAGTGGGCATCGGCCCGTTCAACCTGTCCCTGGCCGCGCTCTGCGACGGCGTGCCGGGGGTGCGCTCGCTCTTCCTGGACGGCAAGCGCGCCTTCTCCTGGCACCCGGGCCTGCTGATGGAGGGGACCGTGCTGCAGGTGCCGTTCCTCGCCGACCTGGTGACCATGGCGGATCCGACCAGTCCCTGGTCGTACCTGAACTACCTGCGGCGCCACGACCGGATGTTCCCGTTCTTCTTCTCCGAGCGGTTCCACATTCCGCGCCGCGAGTACGACCACTACTGCCGCTGGGTCGCCGAGCGGCTGCCCTCCTGCCGGTTCGACGCCGAGGTGACCGGGCTGGAGTGGGACGAGGCGGCCGCGGCCTTCGCGGTGACGTACCGGTCCTCGGCCGGAGCCGTCTCCCGGGTGCTGGCGAGGAAGGTCGTGCTGGGCGTCGGCACGGAGCCGGTCGTCCCCGGAGCGCTGCGCCCGCTCACGACGGAGGCGCACGCCGGTCGCGTCCTGCACAGCGCCGGCTATCTCGCCCACCGGGATCGGCTCGCCGCGGCACCCGACGTCACGGTGATCGGCGCCGGCCAGTCAGGGGCGGAGGTGGTGCTCGACCTGCTGCGCTCCGGCGGGCCGTTCGTCCGCTGGCTGGCCCGTACTCCGGCGTTCGCGCCCATGGAGTACTCGAAGATCGGCCTCGAGCACTTCACCCCCGACTACATCCGGTACTTCCGCGGGCTTCAGGAAGCCGAGCGGGAACGGCTCGTCCGCGAGCAGTGGCAGCTGTACAAGGGGGTCAGCACGGAGACGTTGGCCGACATCCACGACGAACTGTACGAGCGGACCATCGGCGGCGCCGAGCCACCGGCCGCGCTCCACCCGGGAGTGGAGGTCGTGGCGGTCGACGCCGACGCCGACGGCTACACGCTGACCTGCCGGCACGGCCCGCAGGAAGCGGGCTTCGAGCTCCGCACCTCAGCCGTGGTGTCGGCCACCGGCTACGCGGCGGCCCGTCCCGCGTTCCTGGAGCCGCTGTCCGACCTGATCGACTGGGACGGCAAGGGCCGTTACCAGGTCGGCGGCGACTACCGAATCGCGCTCGACCCGCGGGTGTCCGGCGAGCTCTACGTCCAGAACGCGGAGCTCCACACCCATGGTGTCGGGACGCCCGACCTCACGCTCGGCGCGTGGCGGGCGGCGACCATACTCAACGCGGTCGCCGGGCGCACAGTGCTGCCTGTCCCCGACCGGGTGGCCTGGACGACCTTCGGCGCGCCGCTCGCTCCCGAGCCCACCGGCCTGGCCGCGCCGCGTTCGGCGGGCTCGCTGCGGTGAGCCGCGCCAAGGTCGTGCTCATCTCGGTGATCGGGCTGCACCTGGTCGCAGAGACGTCGCTCACCCCTTTCCTGCCGCACCTGTTCGAGCGGCTGTACGGCATCGACGAGCCCGGCGCCACCGGCCTCTACCTGTGGATCTGCCGCATCGTCGGGCTGGCCGCGCTCCCGCTGTGGGGGCTGGCGGCCCGGCGGTGGCCGCTGCACCGGCTGGTCCTGGCCGGGTTGTGCGGCTCCGCCGTGCTCGATCTGCTGCTCGGGCTCGCGCCCAGTTATGCCGCGTACACCGTGCTGTCGGCGGCCGTGGTGACCACCAACAGCGCGCTGCTGCTGGCCTACCCGGCGTTCATCGCCGAGCACGACGCCGACCCGGCGGGCGGGGAGCGGGCCAGGCTGGCCGCCATCTGCTCGATCGTGGTGGTCTTCCACCTGTCGACCGTGGTGGCGACGATGGTCGGGGCCGGGGTGCTCGCGCTGCCCGAGCCGCGGATCGGCATCTCCGCCTTCGCCGTGTTGGACGTGCTCCTCGCCGTGCTCACCTACCGCGTGCTCGGCAGACGAGTTCCCACCGGCACGGGTACGGCGACCGGCGAGGCAGTCGCGGTGGGCGGCGGCGCCGGTGCGACGGGCGGCCTGGATGGCGCCGCCGGCGCGGCGGACGGCCCGGACGGCGCCGCCGGTGCCGCCGGTTCGGCCGCCTGGAGGCGGTTCGGCGGGCTGGCGATGCTGGCGCAGGCGGCGCTGATCGGCGTGGCGTTCGACTTCTCGGTCAACGTGGCGCGGCCCTTCTTCACCGAGTTCGCCGACGACCTGGGCAGCGGCTCCACAGGGTCCGCGGTGCTGTTCTTCCTGCCGAGCGTGGCCGCGCTCGCCGTGCTGCCCGTCGTGCGCCGCTGCCACGACCTGCTCGGCGACCGGCTGCTGCCGCTGGCCCTGGCCGTGGCCGCCGCCGGGCTGGCCTGGCAGGCGCTGTCGTCCTCGCTGCCGGCGCTGGCCGGGGGGCGGCTGTTGTTCGGGGTCGGCCTCGGCGTCGGGCAGGTCGCCGTGGAGCTGTGGGTGTTCCGGGCTACGGGAACGGCGGGGCCGGCGTTCACCGCCGTGGAGACCGCCCGGTCCGCGGGCCTGCTCGCCGCGCCGGTGGCCGCCGCGGCCGCCGTCTCGCACGACCTCGCGCTCCCTATCGCCGTCGCCGCGGCCGTGCACCTGCTCGCCACCGGCCTGTCCCTGCGCCGTGCCCGCGTCCCCCGTCAGCGACCCGCCCTCACCTACTCCCAGGAGATCCCCCGATGAACCGCCTCACCCGCGACACCTGGCAGCAGGCCGGCCGCCGTCTGCTCACCAAGGCCGTCGAGGAGTTCGCCTACGAGGAGCTGCTCCGCCCGGAGCCCGACCCCGCGGCCGGCGCCGACGCCTACCGGCTGGAGCTGGGCGACGGCGTCCGCTGGACGTTCCGCGCGGCCCGCGGCACGTTCGGGACCTGGCGGCTGGTGGACGGCACCCTGCGGCGGCACCCTGGTGACGGACCGCCAGAGCCGGAGCGGCTGCTGCTCGACGCCAGGACGGCCCTCGGCTGGGACGGCCCCACCACCGCCGAGGTGCTGCGCGAGCTCACCGCTACGCGGCGGGCGGAGGCGGAGCTCCTCTCCCATGCCCGGACCGCCGCCGAGCTCGCGGATCTGGACCATCTGGAGCTGGAGGCCTACCAGGACGGCCATCCCTGCATGCTGCTCAACAAGGGCAGACTGGGCTTCGCCGCTTCCGACGCCGCGGCCTATGCCCCCGAGTCGGCCGGCGCCGTACGGCTGCTGTGGGTGGCCGTGCACACCTCGCTGGCCGAATACTCCGGCGTGCCCGGGCTGGACGCGGAGACACTGCTGGCTGAGGAGCTGGACGAGGAGACCCGCAAGCGGTTCGCGGACCTGGTGCAGGACGTGGTGCCGGACTCGGGCACGTCGGACGTGGTGCCGGACTCGGGCACATCGGACGTGGTGCCGGACTCGGGCACATCGGAGGTGGTGCCGGACTCGGGCACATCGGACGTGGTGCCGGACTCGGGCACATCGGACGTGGTGCCGGACTCGGGCACATCGGACGCTGCCGCGTACGTCTGGCTGCCCGTTCACCCCTTCCACTGGGACGAGGCCGTCGAGACCCTCTTCGCCCCCTACCTGGCCGACGGCCGGATCGTCCTGCTCGGCGAGGGCCCCGACCGCTACCGGCCGCTGCAGTCCATCCGCACCCTGGCCAACCTGGACAGTCCCGAACGCAGGAACGTCAAGGTGCCGCTCGCCATCCGCAACACGCTGGTGTGGCGAGGGCTGTCCACCGAGCCGACCCGGGCCGCGCCCGACGTGACGGCCTGGCTGCACGCGCTCCGCGACGCGGACCCGTACCTGCGGGACGAGGTGCGCTTCCACCCGCTCGGCGAGGTGGCCGCCGTCGCCGTGCGCCACCCGCTGTACGACACGGTCCGCGACGCCCCCTACCGCTACCACGAGCTGCTCGGCGCGGTATGGCGCGAGCCCGTGGCGGCGCTGCTGCGCGACGGCGAGCGGGCCAGGACCATGGCGGCCCTGTTGAAGGTGGGCTCGGACGGGCGGGCGCTGGCCGCCGAGCTCGTCACGCGCTCAGGGCTCGATGCCCGGGCCTGGCTGGCCAGGTTCTTCGCCGCCCTGCTGCCGGGCCTGCTGCACTACCTCTACCGGTACGGCGTGGCGTACTGCCCCCACGGCGAGAACACCGTGATCATCTACGATGCCGCCGATCTCCCGGTCGGCGTCGCGGTCAAGGACTTCGCCGAGGACGTCAACCTGTTGCCTGGGCGCCGCCCCGAGTACGCGGGTCTGTCCCCGCGCGCCGACGCGGTGCTGCTGCGCTGGCCCGCGGGCGAGCTGGCGCACTCGCTGCTCAGCGCGGTCTTCGCCGGCCATTTCCGGTTCTTCGCCCCGCTGGCCGAGGAGCACCTCGGCGTGCCGGAGGCGGAGTTCTGGGGACTGGTCCGCGCCGAGATCGAGCGGTACCACGCCCGCTTCCCGGAGCTCGCGGACAGGTTCGAGGAGTTCGGCCTGTTCGCGCCCGAGTTCGACCGCGTGGCGCTCAACCGGGAGCAGCTGCTCGGCGGCGGCTTCCACGACCGCGCCGAGCGCGACGAGGGCTTCGACGTCGTCCACGGCACCGTACCCAACCCGCTTTCAAAGGTGAGCTGAGATGACTTACGAATGGCTGCGTGCCGAGGCTGAGGCTGGGCGGATCGAGGAGGTGATCGTCAGCGTTCCCGACCTGCAGGGGAGGTTGCAGGGAAGCCGCCTGGCCGTGCCGTACTTCCTGGACGAGGCGGCCCGGCAGGGCTTCGGCGCCTGTGTGTACCTGCTCGCCACCGACGTCGACATGGACACCGGACCCGGCTACGCCATCGACGCGTGGAACACCGGTTTCGGTGACTTCGTCCTGCGCCCCGATCCCGCCACGCTCCGGCCCCTCCCGTGGGATCCCGGAACCGCGCTCGTCCTCGCCGACGCCACGTGGCCAGGCGGTGAACCGGTCGAGGTGGCCCCGCGGCGGGTGCTGCGTACGCAGCTCGACCGGCTGGCCGAGCGCGGGCTGGCCGCGTACGCCGGCACCGAGCTGGAGTTCCTGGTCTTCCGCGACAGCTATGAGGACGCCTGGGAACGCCGCTACCACGGCCTGCGCACGGGCACCCGCTACAACGTCGACTACTCCCTCCAAGGGCTCGCCGGCATCGAGCCGGTCGTGCGCCGCGTCCGCCGCGAGATGGTCCGCGCCGGGCTCACCATGGAGACCGCCAGGGCCGAGTGCCACGCGGGCCAGTACGAGATCGTCTTCCGGTACGACGAGGCCATGGCGACGTGCGACAAGCACGTGTTCTTCAAGAACGGCGCCAAGCAGATCGCCGCCCAGGAAGGCGTCGCGCTCACCTTCATGCCCAAGTTCGACGAGGGTGAGGGCAACTCCTGCCACATCCACCTGTCGCTGCGCGCGAGCTCCGCGAGCTCCGGCACGGACCGCTCGATCGCGTTCGCCGGTGACGACGGTGGCATGTCGGAGCTGATGCGCCACTTCGTGGCCGGGCAACTCGCCTGCCTGCCCGACTTCGCGCTGCTCATGGCCCCGAACGTCAACTCGTACAAGCGGCTGCAGCCGGGCGCGTTCGCCCCCACCGGCATCACCTGGGGCAGGGACAACCGCACCTGCCCGATCCGCGTGGTCGGCACGGGCGCGTCGCTGCGCCTCGAGCACCGCGTGCCCGGCGGGGACGCCAACCCCTACCTCGCCGTGGCCGCCGTGCTGGCCGCGGGACTGTACGGCATCGAGAACCGGCTGCCGCTACCGGCCCCGCACGCCGCCAACGCGCTGGCCGACCCCGCGGTGCCGCGCCTGCCCACGACCCTGGCTGAGGCCCTGAACCGGTGGGAGACCAGCGAGATCGCGGCCAAGGCCTTCGGCGACGCCGTGCTGGGCCACTACGCCCAGGCGGCGCGGGCGGAGCTGGCGGCCTTCGAGACGGCGGTCACAGACTGGGAGCGCGTACGCGGTTTCGAACGGCTGTAGGCATTCCAGCGAACCCGACCGCTAAGTTTGTCGCGTGCTCACCGCTCTGACAGATTCCTCGCAGACGTCCGCGCACACGCGCATGGCCTGGCTCGACGCTCTGCGGGGAGTCGCGGCGGTCGCGGTGCTCGCCGAGCACATGCTGCAGGCCGTCATGCCCACGCTGCGGCCTTACTGGTGCAACCTGGGTATCTATGGCGTGCTGGTGTTCTTCTTGGTGAGCGGCTACATCATTCCGACCTCTCTGGAGCGGCGAGGCGACCTCCGAGCGTTCTGGATCTCCCGGGCCTTACGCCTGTATCCCCTGTACGTCGCGGTCATCGGCCTGACCCTGGCACTGTCCGCGTGGATACCGGTGCGCGAGGCCGTGCCCCGGGACCTGTCGGCGGTCGCCGCGCACGCCACCATGCTGACCGACGTGGTGGGCGTCGCCACGGTGGTCGATCCCATGTGGACGCTGTCGTACGAGATGGTCTTCTACCTGGTGGCCACCGCGTTGCAGGCAGTGGGCCTGCAGCGACGTGCCGGCGTGGCGGCCCTGTTGTTCGCACTGGGCGCGGTCTCCACCGGACTGCTGCTTTCCGGTCCGCCGCTGACCGGCGGATGGCTCGTCTGGGCGTCGAGTGCGATCCTTGCCGCCGGTCTGGCCTGTGTGTTCACCAGGCGTGCCACGGTGTTCGCGGCGTGCGGCCTGGGTCTCGGGGCGATCGCGCTGCTGTTCCTCAGCAGCCGGGCGCCCTGGCTGGGCGCGGCCATCCTGGCGGTCATGTTCATCGGGACCGCGCTCCATCAGTGGGAACGAGGAACGGGGAAGCTCTGGCCGGTCGTGCTCGCCGGCACTCTCGTGGCTGTGAGCCCGGTGTGGGCGCTGCAGGCCGGATGGTGGTGGGTTCAGCCCGACGTGTGGATCACCACGCTCGCGCTGGCGGCCGCGACCTTCGCCGTGGGCATGGCGCTGAGAACCAGAAGCGTGCCACGGGCGCTGGTGTGGCTGGGAGTGATCAGCTACTCGCTCTACCTGGTGCACGTTCCATTGCTGAAGGTGCTCACCGCGTTGGCGGGGGACCTGCGTGCCGTACCCCTGCCCGTTCAGGCCCTCGTCGTGGCGCTCGTCACGGCGGGCGTGCTGGGGACCAGCCAGGTCACGTACCGGCTGATCGAGGCGCCTGCGCAACGGCTCGGCCGCACGCTGGCCAGGCGCTTAGGCCCCGCGCAGCGGAAAACCCGGCTCGCGAGGAGCCGGGTTTTCTCTGTCGGCCGCAGGCCTAGAGGCGTACCTTGACCGTCCCGGTGAATGTGCCCCCGCCGGTCAGATGGCCGGTGATCGTGACTGACACGGTGCCGGCGTACCCGGTGAGGGCCTCGCGGATCGCCTGACCGTCGACGGCCAGTTCGCCCGTCTCCACGGGCCGCGCCGCCAGTTCCACCAGCTTGCCGTCCGCGACGGCGCGAATCGTGCCGGGCAGCACCTGCCCCTGCACGTGTATGGCGAGCCGGTCGCCCTGCAGGGTGAGCTGCGCGGGGACGGGCGCTCCTATGCTGAGGTAGGGAGCGGGCGGAGCGGCCATCCCGGTGCCGAGGAAGTAGCCGGTGTGCGGCGGCTGGTTGTAGCCGACGTTCTGCCAGGCGATGCCGAGCCGGTAGACCGGGTCGTGCATGAGCGCGGGCAAACGGTGCTCGGTCGGGTACGGCGTCCCGTACATCCGCAGTGCCGTGGAGTCCTCGGTCCGCACGAGCACCTCCTCCCGCCAGTCGCCAAGCAGGTCGGCCTGGAGCGAGGGGTTGCCCTTGGTGGTGTTGTTGGAGTACGTGCCGGTCGCGGTGAGCAGGTTGACCGTGGCCAGGGCCGCCGGATCCCACTTGCCGATGGTGGGCACGCCCGCGAGCAGGTCGGCCGAGTAGGTGTGGTCGAGGATCTCGCGCGAGAGGTCGCCGTCCCACCAGATCGTGTTGCTGATCGCCGGCGTCTTGGCCGAGAGGGTCTGGCCGGTGGCGGTGTGCAGCCCCGCGCCGTTGGAGGCCCACACCTCCTCGCCCGGATGGGCGGGGTCGATGTCGCCGGTCAGGCCGCGGCCGGTGTCCTGCCCGGTCCGCACCCCCCACAGGATCTCACCGGTGTCGGCGTCGTGCATCTCCAGGCCGTACGGCATGTTGGTGTGCTCGTGCACGCCGACGATCTCCAAGCCGGGGTGACCGGGATCCAGGTCGCCCAGGTGCATGGCGTCGCCGTGCTCCAGGCGGGTCGTGTACAGGCCGGTGCCGTCGTCGTCCAGGGTCATCGCGCCGTAGGCGATCTCGTCGCGCCCGTCGCCGTCCACGTCGGCGACCGACAGGTTGTGGTTGCCCTGCCCGCCGTAGCCGGCGTTGTCGGTGCTGTTGAAGATCCACCGCTTGGTCAGCTTGCCGTCCCGCCAGTCGTACGCGGCCAGCATGGACTTGGCGTAGTAGCCGCGGGTCATGACGATGCTGGGCAGCTCGCCGTCCAGGTAGGCCACCGCGGCCAGGAAGCGGTCGGAGCGGTTGGCACTCGTGTCGCCCCAGTCGGCGATGTTGCCGCGGGCCGGCTGGAAGTCCTCGGTGTGCAGCGCCTTGCCGGTCAGCCCGTCGAAGACCGTGAGGTACTCGGGCCCGGACACGATACGCCCGCTGGAGGTGCGGTAGTCGGCGTTCGCGTCGCCGATGACCGTGCCCGCGCCGTCCACGGTGCCGTCCCCGGTACGCACCACGAACTCGGCGCGGCCGTCCCCGTCGAAGTCGGCCACGACGAAGGGGCTGTAGTGCGCGCCCGCCCTTACGTTGCGGCCCAGGTTGATCCGCCACAGGCGAGTGCCGTCCAGCTCGTACGCGTCGAAGATCGTCTCACCGGTGTAGCCGCCCTGGGAGTTGTCCTTGGAGTTGGACGGATCCCACTTTAAAACGATTTCCAGCGCACCGTCGCCGTCCAGGTCGGCGACCGAGGCGTCGTTGGCCCGGTAGTCGTACGTGCCGCCGCTCGGCGTGACCCCGCCGACCGGCTTGTCCAGGGGGATGTCCAGGTAGGGCTGAGCCCACGACCGGACGGGGGCGGACTTCGGCCCTTCACGCCCGTCGATGACCGCCGCGACGCTGTAGGCACCCTTACCCGCGTCCACGTGGTTGGTCTTGTCCGTCTCGGCGATCAGCTCGCCGTCGCGATAGAGGCGGAAGCTCACCTGAGCCGGGTCGGTGCCCAGCAGCCGCCAGCTCACCAGCGTGCCCTCGCTCGTGGGCACCGCCATCAGCCCGCGGTCCAGGCGCTCCATGCGGCGCAGCGGGTAGCGGGTGATCGGCGAGGTCAGCGTGGCCGAGGAGGCCGACAGTCCGCCCGCCCCGGCGGCGACCACCCGGTAGTCGTGCCGGTCGGCGGGCGGGTGCTCGTCCTCGAAGCCGGGCTCCCGTGTCACGCCCACGCGGGCTCCGTCCCGATAGACGTGGTAGAGCAGCGCCCCCTCGCTCTCCTTCCAGCGAAGGATCACCTTCTCGGTGGTCGCCGCGACCATGGCGAGCCCCTGGGGCGCGGGGGGCGCGGTCGCCGAAGCGTCTTTGACCTCGACCTCCAGCGGCGCGCCCAGCGTCCCGCCCGGCACCGCCACCGCGTACGTGTAGGTCAGGCCCAGTTCGGCGGTGGTGTCGGTGTAGGTGGTCGCGGTGCCCTCGCTGGAGCCCAGCCGCTGCCACGGTCCGGCGGCGGTCTCGGCGCGGTAGACCTCGTAGCCCGCCGCTCCCCCGGCCGCGTTCCAGGCCAGCGTGACCGCGGGCGTCGCGCTCGCGGTGATGCCCGCCACCCGCAGCCCGGTGGGCGCGGTGGCCGGGCCGATCCGGACCGCGTTGACCCGGCCGTCCCGGCCGAAGGCCAGGTCGAGCCGGCCGTCGGTGACCGCGGCCGTGCCCGTGTAGGTGCTGTACGCGCCGGTGGCCGCGGTGATGACCCCGCGACCGGCTCCCTCGAGGGAGAGCGAGGTGATGTTCGGCGCGATGGCGTCACCGGAGACGACCGCGACCTCGTACTCGCCGTCGGGCACGTCCACGGCGAAGCCGTACGCGCCCGAGACCGTGAAGTCGCGGGTCAGGGGGTCGGCGGTACCTCGGTCCCGATGGCCGACGGCGCGGTCGAGGCCGAAGCCGGTCTCGGCGCTGTAGAGGGTGGTGTGCGCGACGCGGGTGTAGCCGTCGGCGACGGGGCTGGTGGTCGAGCCGAAGTCGAACTTCAGGCCGTTCGCCGGGTCGAGGGGCGCCGCTACGGCCGGCATGGCCGACAACGGCTGCGCCATGACGGTTAACGCCGCCACGGCGATCAAGATGAGCCTCACGGGCGTGCTCCTAGCCAAGTGATCGTATCGAAACGTTTTACCTGGTTCGGAAAGCGCTTGCCAAGACTTTTCTTCGTTGGACTCATCAAGTGACCACCGCCGGACGCGACCCGTGTCGCCGACGATCACGTGCTGGTGGCCACGATCACCCCGGGTGTCCCGGCCCGGTCGACGTCGTGGCCTGGTGCTTGCGGGAGCGATAGTTGGCGACCTTGACACGGTTGCCGCATTCCTCCATGCCGCACCATTGGCGGTTGCCACCCCGGGAGCGGTCGATGAAGATGCGCGTGCACTCCTTCAGGGCGCACTCCCGGATGCGCAGCTCGCCGAGCTCGCTGAGCAGCTCGGCCGCTGAGCGGGCCACGATCGAGGCGACCGCCCCCGCGTCTCCGGAACGAACGAGGCCCGCCGTCGTCAGCCTCATCCGCGGCGGCGCCCCGGCTGCCTCCTCGTTGACGACGCGCAAGTCGTCGTCGGGCCAAGGACGGTCGTCCATGGCCTCGGTCACCAGCCGGTAGACGGCCTCCCGCAGCGAACGCAGCCTCCGCAGGTCCGCGCCGTCGACGGCCGGCTCCTCACTCGTCACCCCGGCCTCGACGGCCCATCGGCCGAGATCGGCGGGGGTGGCCAGGAGTTCCTCCGGCTCGGTGCGCCGCCACTTGAGCGTGCCCATGAAGTCGAGGGCGAGGTTGCCGCTGACGAAGATGAAACCCACGACACCATCTTGACAGGTTACATATCGCTGCCGCAATGTTGCGTACACCTACTAAGCCGGTTACCGCACCCCCGATCGCGCAGGAGCCACATGTGATCACCGATGACGACTACCTCTACTACGTCGACCGCGCCCTGGACGGGATGACCGGCATCGTCGCCGGCCTCGGCGACGAGCTGGCCAACACCAGACCGCCGCTCCCCGGCGCCAACTCGCCGTACGCGCTGCTCACTCACTGCCTGGGAGTGGTGTCGTACTGGTCCGGGCGGCTCGTGGCCGGACGCGAGGTCGTCCGCGATCGCGACGCCGAGTTCGCCGGCGCCGGACCCGTTGGCCCGCTGCTGGACAGGGTGGCAACGATACGAGCCCGGCTCGCCGAGGACGTGCACGCCGCCGATCCCCCCGCGCCACTCCGCGGCACGCCGCCAACGGCCTTCCTCGGCCCCGACCGGGAGCTGACCCAAGGGGCGGCGCTGTTGCACGTCTACGAGGAGCTCGCGCAGCACCACGGCCAGATGGAGATCCTGCGCGACGCCATCCTCGCCGGGCAGCACACGGCGGTGACGCCGTGAACCGCCCGCCCGCCGACCTGTTCGAGACCATCGACGTCGAACGGCTGCGCTCCGGGCACGGCGTCAAGTGGGGCTCCCTGCCCCCGGACACCATCGGTGCCTGGGTCGCCGACATGGACTTCGGCGTCCCGCCCGCCGTACGCGAGAGCATCGCGCACCTCACGCGGCGCGCGGACTTCGGCTACCCGTACTGGCCGGGCGACGACCCGGTGATCGAGGCGTTCGAGGAGCGCATGGTCACCCGCCACGGGTGGCGCCCGGAGCCAGGGCGGGCGCGGGTGTTCACCGATCTGCTGCAGATTCTGCAGGTCATGGTCGAGTACGCCACGGAGCCGGGTGACGGCGTCGCGATCCACGTCCCCGCGTATCCGCCGTTCCTGGCGAGCATCGCCCGGGCCGGACGACGCATCGTGCCGCTGCCCATGACGCGGGGCGAGACGGGGTGGCGCTTCCAGACCGAAGGGCTCGCCGGGCACCTGCGGGAGCAGGGTTGTCGCATGCTCGTGGTCGTCAACCCGCAGAATCCGACCGGCCGCGTCTTCACGCCCGCCGAACTGCTCGCCCTGGCCGCGGCGGCCGAGGAACTCGATCTGGTGGTGCTGGCCGACGAGATCCACGCCGATCTGGTGTTCGCCCCGCACCGGCACGTGCCGTTCGCCTCCGTCGGCACGGCCGCCGCGCGAACGGTCACGGCCACCTCGGCGACGAAGGCGTTCAACATCGCCGGGCTCCGCTGCGCCGTCGCGCACATCGGCCCCGACCGGCTGCGCGACGCGCTGGACAAGGCCCCGCTCGACTTCTTCGGAACGCCGAGCACTCTCAGCCGGGTCGCCACCGTGGCCGCCTGGCGCCAATCCGACGCCTGGCTGGCCGCCCTGATGCATACCCTGGAGCACAACCGGCGCCTGGTCGCGCAGTGGGCGGCGGCGCTGCCCTGGAATCCGCGCTACCACTGCCCGCAGGGCACGTACCTGAGCTGGCTCGACTTCACCGCGAGCCCGATCGGGGCCGCCGCCGCCCCCGCCGCACACCTCGAACGCCTGGCGAGGGTCAAGCTCAGCGAAGGGGCCGAGTTCTCCCAGCACACCACGGTCGACACCGCCGCGTTCGCCCGGCTCAACTTCGCGACCAGCACGTCCAACCTCACGGAGATCCTCGACCGCATCCTGGCCGTCCAGTCCTGATCGCCTCGGTTCACGAGCAGGTCAGCCGCCTCGACCTGCCGTTCTTCAGCGATTGGGGCATCGCTCCGCATCCTGACTAGCCGGTTGGCCGTTGGCCGGCCAGCAGCAGTGACTTGCCCACCGTCGTGCGCGCGGCGAGAGCGCGGTGGGCGTCCGCGGCTCCCTCCAGCGGGTAGGTGGCTCCGATCGCCGGCCGCAGCCGGCCGGCCGCGGCCCGCTCCAGCGCCAGACCCAGCAGCTCGCGTACGGTCTCCTGGTCCGGCGGACCGTCCAGCAGCGGGGCCAGCACCCGCGCGCCGCGGCGCGCGGCTGACTCCGGATCCGGGGCGGCGAAGCCGTCTGCGGTGCCATACGTGACGAACCGGCCGCCATCGGACACCGTGTCAAAGGCGGCCGTGCCGAGCGGGCCGCCCACGCCGTCGTAGACCAGCGCGGCACCGCCACCGGTCACCTCACGTACCCGGTCGATCCAGCGGGGCCGCGTGTAGTCAACGGTGACCTCGGCGCCCAGCTCGCGGGCCAGATCCAGCTTCGCCTGGCTGGACGCGGCGGCCATCACTCGAGCGCCGGCCTCGACGGCGAGCTGCACCAGCAGCGCCCCGGCGCCGCCGGCCGCCGCCAAGACCAGCACCCACTCGCCCTTCTCCGGCACGCCCAGCCGGTCCAGGCTGAGCGCGGTCACGCCGTCGTGCACCAGCGCCGCCGCCGTCTCGGCGGACAGCCCGCCGGGCACCGGCATGATCTCCTCGACACCCGCGACGACCTGCTCGGCGTACCCGACGCCGGTCCGCACCACCACGCGCCGGCCCACCCAGGCCGAATCCACCCCCTCACCGGTCTTCAGCACCTCGCCCGCGCCGCCACCGCCCGGCACGTACGGCAGCGGCCGCGGAAAGAAGTCCTGCCCCCACCCGCCGCGCAGCAGGGTGTCGAAGAAGATGACATCCGCCACCGCCATGCCGACGACGACCTGGCCCGGCCCGGGCACCGGGTCGGGCAGCTCCACGAGGGACAGCACCTCCGGACCGCCGAACGAGGCCACCTGGATCGCTCGCATGAAAAGAACCCTTCCTCGGCAACAGCTTCCGGGCCAGTGTTCAACCTCAAGTTCAGTTGAGGTCAAGAGGCGACTGTCAGCCGGAGGGCTCGCCTCGATGGCGAATGCCACGTTGCTCGTGCCGGGAGCGCTCAGGGCAAACGACACGAGAGTCCCGAACGGGCATGCGCGCGTCCGCGCAATATTCATGGGCCCTGCGGCACGGTCACCGCAATCCCGTCAATGCCGATACTGCTGAGCAAGCGTTGAATTCCTCTTCAACACAGCTGATCTCGTCGCCATTGACTTCGGGACGGTTGCCGCGCCACTTCAATCGCCGAGAGGGGAGTTAGATCGGAAGATTAGGTCGGATGCGCGCAACGTGGACCGCCGTCTTTCACGCCGCCCCAGCTCATCGCTATCGATGGTGCACGACTGCCGAGATGGACAGAACCGAATCCAAGCTCATGAAGCTCGAGAACTGCGACACTACGCGTACCGGGCCTTGCGGTCCAGGGCCGGTTCGCAGAGCTCATGTTCGAGGATCCGGCTCCAGGCGATGCATAATGTACTGAAGGGCGCTACAGTACCCGCAACCATAACGTAATTGGAGCAACATCATGGCGAAGCGCATCGTGGAATCCTTTATCGATGACATCGACGGCAGTGACGCCGAGGGAACCACAACGTTCGCCCTCGACGGGACGACGTACGAGATCGACCTGTCGGGTGAGAACAGGGACAAGTTGGAGAAAGCCCTCTCCGTCTTCATCACCAAGGCACGCCCGGTCCGCGCCGAGAGGGGCGCTCGCGGGCGACGCGCGGTCGCCGGCGCAGGCCGGGGCATCAGCCGTGAGAAGTCCACTGAGATCAGGCGGTGGGCCAGGGAGCATGGCCTGCCGGTGAGCGAGCGAGGCCGCATCGCGGCCACCGTCGTGAAGCAGTACGAGGAAGCCCACTGAACGAGTGACCGCGCAAGCGGGGCGCCACGCTCCCGGTGGCGTCGAGCAGGCCGGACGCTCGCGCGCCCTGCTTCTGGCTTGCTCACGTAGAAGATCCTGAACGAGTCGACCACCGCCGGCCTCCTCCGTTTCCTGATGCGGGTATCGGGATCAGGAGGGTCGACGGTCGCTCCGGACACCCCCGCCGACACCCGGCCGGCGCCTGCACCGCCCTTCCCCTGTCCTGACGACGCCGTCGTAAGACGGTCGGGCTGGTCATCTGCAGGAAGTGCCGGCACTAACGCGGTCTGATCCGCGAAGGAGCAGCCGGTATCCGCGCCGGCACGCCGGCATGACCGGACCCCCCTCGGGCACTAGCAGACACAGAACGTGCACGAGGGGAGAGACATGTCGTTGATGGGGCTGCGGGCGCCGGCCCCTATCTCTGGCGCGGCCGGTCTGGTCACTGGGGTGGCAAGCTGGCTGCTGGGCGGGCACAGCGATGTGCGGGATGTGTGGGAGTGTCCCGGTCGCCTGCATATCGAGACGCACGGGGTGCACGGCCCGGGCGGCGCCCGCGTGGCACGCCGGGTTGAACGTACCCTGCAGGGGCATCCAGGCGTGCTGTGGGCGCGGGTGAACGCCCCAGCATGCCGGGTGGTGGTCGCCTTGGCCGACCCGCCGCCGCCGCACCGCGAGCTGGTGGCTCTGGTGGAGCAGGCCGAGTCCGCTCCGATCAACGTCGACGAGGAGATCGCCGAGGAGGAGCTGCACCACCCCGCCGAGGGCCCGGGGCGTACCCGCGCACTGCCGAACCTGGCCGTCGACACGGCCGCGCTGGCCCTGTCCGGCCTCACCCGGCTGGCGCCGTGGGCGCCGCTGCCGACCGAGCTGGCCGGCCTCCTCTCGGCCGCTTCGCTGCACCCGCGGCTGCGGGAGGTGGCCGCCGACCACCTGCACGGGCAGGAGCGGGCGGAGTCGCTGGTCTCCATGGCCGCCGGACTGGCGCACGCCCTCGCGGCGGGCGGGTCCGGTGTGGTGCTGGACGTCGCCCAGCGGATCGGCCAGTGGCAGGAGGCCAGGGCCTGTCAGCAGGCGTGGCAGGAGGCCGAGCCGCGGTTCATCCGCGGTCCGGAGGACGCCGGAGCCGATCCCGTGGTGGTCGAGCGCCCGCGCCGGCTGCCGGATGGCCCGGTGGAGCGTTACCAGCGGCGGGTGCTGGCCTTCGGGGCGGCCGCGGTGCCCGCGGCCACGCCGGTGGTGGGTTGGCGGCGGGCGGCGGCCGTGGGGCTGGCCACGCTGCCCAAGGCGACCGAGGCGGGGCGAGCCGCATTCGCCTCCCACTTGGGGACGGTACTGGCACGTAGCGGCGCGCTGGTGATGGACCGGGCGGCGCTGCGTCTGCTGGGCCGCCTCGACACGCTCATGCTGGACGAGGTCGCCCTGCGCTCGAATCGGTGGGAGCTGACCGACCTGATCCCGCTGGCCGGGGTGGACGCCGGGGAGGTGGCCGAGCGTCGCTCCATGCTGTACGAGGGCACGACGCTGGCGGCCGGCCGGGCCGTGGCGATCGTCGTGGCGACCGGCGCGGACACCGAGGTGGGGCGGAGCATGGCGGCCGCCCGGCAGAGCGCGCCCACGACCGGCGTCGAGGTCCATCTGCGCCGATTCACCCGCCGGAGCCTGCCGGTGGCATTGGGGTCGGGGGCCGCGGTCGTCGGGGCGGGGCTGCTGCACGGCACGTCGGTCCGCGAGAGTTTGGGCGCGGCGGTGAACCTGGCGATCGCGTCGGTGCCGGAAGGGCTGCCGTTCCTGGTCAACGCCGCCCAGTTGGCCGCCGCCCGCCGGCTGGCCGACCTCGGCGCGCTGGTGCGTAACCCGCGGACCATCGAAGCCCTGGGGCGGGTGGATGTGTTGTGCTTCGACAAGACCGGCACCTTGACCGAAGGCCGGCTGGCGGTACGCGAGGTTCACGACGGCGCCCACGGCTGCCCGCCACAATCGTTGAACGATCAGTGCCGGGCCGTCGTCGCGGCGGCGCTGCGGGCCAGCCCGGACGCACGGCACCCCCAGGACCTGGCGCACCGGACCGATCGCGCCGTGGTGGAGTGCGCGCGCCGGGCCAGGATCCGGCCGGGAACCGGGCACCGCGGCTGGCACAAGGTCCTCGTGCTGCCGTTCGAGCCGTCGCGCGGCTTCCACGCCACCATCGGCCGGTCGGGCAAGAACATCCTGCTCAGCGTCAAGGGCGCACCCGAGGTCGTGCTGTCCCGCTGCCGGCGGCGCCGGCTCAACGGCCACGAGCGGGACATGACGGACCGTGAGCGCGCTGCCATGACGGCGCTGGCCGAGCGGCTCGCCGGCGCCGGACACCGGGTGCTCGCCGTGGCCGAGCGCCGCACGGCGATCACGCCGGACGAGGTCGACGACAACGCGGTCCGCGACCTGGTGTTCCTTGGCTTCCTCGCGCTCGCCGACCCGGTGCGTACCAGTGCGGCCCCGGCGGCCGAGCGCCTGCGCGAAGCAGGCGTGCAGACCGTCATGATCACCGGGGATCACCCTGCGACGGCCGACGCGATCGCGGCGACCATGCACCCCGACGGCAAACCCAACCAGATCATCACCGGGGCGGAGATCGATCGGCTCGACGACGACGCGCTGGACCGGCGGCTGCCAGAGGTCGACGTGATCGCCCGGTGCAGCCCGGCGCAGAAGGTCCGCATCATCCAGGCGTACCAGCGGATGGGCAAGGTCGTCGCGATGACCGGCGACGGAGCCAACGACGCCGCAGCCATCAGACTGGCCGATGTCGGCATCGCGCTCGGCCGCCGCGGCACCCCGGCAGCGCAGGCCGCCGCCGACCTCGTGGTCTCCGACGACCGGCTGGAAACCATCATCGAGGCGCTGGTCGAGGGTCGCGCCATGTGGTCGTCGGTACGGCACGCGATGGGCATCCTGCTGGGCGGCAACCTCGGCGAAATCGCCTTCACCGTGCTCGGCACCGCCCTGACCGGCCGATCTCCGCTCAACGCCCGCCAGCTGCTGCTGGTCAACCTGCTCACGGACCTCGCGCCGGCGCTGGCGATCGCACTGCGCCCGCCCAGCAGGTACGACGTCGCGCACCTGCTACGCGAGGGCCCGGACATCTCCCTCGGCGAGCCGCTCACCCAGGAGATGACGACCCGTGCCCTGGCCACCACCGCCGGAGCAGGCAGCGCGTGGCTCGCCGCCCGCCTCACCGGCGGCTCCCGCCGCGCCTCCACGGTGGCACTCGCGGCCCTGGTCGGCACCCAGCTCGGCCAGACCTTGCTGACCGGCGGCCTCGACCGCAACGTCTTGACGGCCGGCCTCAGCTCGGCCGCCCTGCTCGCCGCCGTCATCCAGACACCGATCGTGAGCGGCTTCTTCGGCTGCACCCCGCTCGGACCCGTCGGCTGGAGCATCGCATTCGGCAGCGCCACCGCCGGCAGCATCCTCGGCGCCGCCCTCAGCCGGTGGACACCGGCAATCCTCATCCCTGAGCCCTCAACCGAGTGAAAGCTTCACCTGCACTGCATGCGGATGAGCGGACGGCGCCAACTGCATCTACTCCTCATCCGACATCACCTACCGGTAGCAGGCGAGGGCGCGCCTCCGTTCCCTCCGCGTGATGGACATGACCTGGGCACGTGCGGGACTGCCCGCACGTGCCCAAGCCGAATGGAGAGCACGTCAGTCGTCCCGTTGGCCCTCGATCAAGGCCTCGCCGATTTTCGTCCAGGTATAGAAGACGGACCGGCCGATACGTTGCCGCCGGACGAGACGGGCATCCAGAAGCACCTTGAGGTGGCGTCCCACTGACCCCAGCCCCTGGCCGGTCAGCGCGACGAGCTGAGTCGTGCTCTTGGGGCTGTCGAGCAGAAGGAGCACCCCTGCCCGGGCCTGTCCCAGCAACCTGCCCAGGGCATCAGGCACCGGCAACCCGTCCTCTTCGGCGAGGGGGCCCAGGCACGGGTACATCACGGCATATCGGTGGGGCAGGTGCCAGCTGACCCACCCGCAGCTCGGGGTCACCGGCACGAACAGCAACTGAGCACCGGACAGGTCCCGAGGCGGGTAATCGTGCGCGTTGATCTGCAACCGGCCCTCTCCCAGCCAGCGTATCCCCGGTCGCATGTCATCCAGCGCCGCGGCCCAGCCGCCCTGGCTCAACCGCCCGGACCGCGCGGCGATGTCCGTCTCGATGACCCTGCGGCGCCGCGGCCAGTAAGGGGATATCGTCTCCCGCCATACCCACGCCAGGAGGTCGGCGGCACGCTGGGCCAGATCGGTCCGGTCCAATGCGGCGGGAAGCGGCCCGCCCAGCGACACCGTCAGGTCCGCGTGGACGATCTCGGTAGGAGTCGCGCGTATGCGCTCCAGTTCGTCGTCGAATGTCTCCTCCCCTTCGCCGGCAGGAGCGGGGACCAGGAAGTCGGCGATCCAGTGGTGCCCGAGCGCGGCACGGATGAGCAGCGCGCTGACCGGATCGGCGGACAGCCGGCGTCGGTAGGCGGGCAGGTGGGCATCGAGCCACGCTCGCTCGCCCGGATGCGCGGCCGCGCCCGTCGCCAAGGTCAGCAAGCCCGCGGTGGTCTCGGCGAGAGCGGAGATCGCGAACCGGCTCCTGGCAAGGGTGTCCGCGTCGACTTCCCACCAGCCCATGTTTCGCCCCCGTGCGAAACCTTAACAGTCCAGCCGCTGAGGCTGATCAGATTCCCCCTATGCGTACTTACGGGGACCTCTTCCGGGCGCCGGAGTTCACGCCGCTGTTCGCCGCCTCCGCCGTACAGACGATGGCTTCGACGGTGAGCGGGCTGGCTCTGGGCACGCTCGTCTATACGGCGACCGGTTCGCCGCTCCTTTCGGCCCTGAGCATGTTCGGCGCCTCCTTCGCCCAGGTCATCGGCGCTACGACGCTGATGTCCGCGGCCGATCGGCTGCCGCCACGTGCCGCGTTGACCGCCCTGGCCGTGGCCTTCGGGATCGGAACGGCCGTCATGGCGATACCCGGCCTGCCGGTGTGGGCGCTCTTCGCCGTGCTGTTCTGCCTCGGGCTGATCGCTTCGCTGGGCGGCGGGGTGCGATACGGGTTGCTGAACGAGATCCTTCCGCAGCAGGGTTACCTGCTCGGCCGATCGGTGCTCAACGTGTCCGTGGGTATCACGCAGATCTTGGGCTTCGCCCTCGGCGGTCTGCTGGTGAAGGCCCTGTCCCCGCAAGGCACGCTGCTCGCCGCGGCGATCCTCGACCTTGCCGCCGCGCTGATCGCGTACCTGGGGCTGGCCCGCCGGCCGGCACGCGCCTCCGGACGGGCGTCCGTCGCCGCCACCTGGCGCAACAACGTCCGGCTGTGGTCGTCGGCGCCTCGCCGGTACGTCTATCTCGCCCTGTGGGTGCCGAATGGGTTGATCGTCGGCTGTGAGGCGCTTTTCGTACCGTACGCGCCAGAGCATGCGGGGCTGCTGTTCGCCTTGGCCGCGTTCGGCATGCTGGCGGGGGACGTGCTCGTCGGCCGGTTCGTCCCGGCCCGGTGGCGGGAAAGGCTCGCCGCCCCGCTGCGGCTGCTGCTGGCCGTTCCGTACCTGATCTTCATCGTGCATCCGGCTCTGCCGCTGGCGGCGGTGGCCATCACGCTGGCCTCCGCCGGCTACGCGGCCAGTCTCCTGCTTCAGGAGCGGCTGGTCGCTCTCACACCCGCCGACGTGCGGGGGCAAGCCCTGGGACTGCACTCCTCCGGCATGATGACCATGCAAGCCGTCGGAGCGGCTCTGGCCGGCGCGATCGCTCAATACACCTCACCCGCTCTGGCCATGTCCGTGATGGCGGCAGCCTCGGTTCTGGTAACCGTGTGCCTTGCACCTGGGCTACGTCCCGACCGCAGGAGTGACGAGCAGATCGCCACGCCAGCCAGACGCTGACCGGCCGTCCTATGACCGGGCGGGACGCTGTCTCAGCAAGGGGATCCAGCCGCCTGCCAGGACCATGGCGCGCTGGCGGGGGGAGAGACGGTGTCTGAGCACCATGCCGTTCACGGTCAGTTCCGTGCCGGTTTCGAC
The DNA here is from genome assembly GCF_052245935.1 of Nonomuraea sp. 3N208. Lineage (NCBI taxonomy): Bacteria > Bacillati > Actinomycetota > Actinomycetes > Streptosporangiales > Streptosporangiaceae > Nonomuraea > Nonomuraea sp. 3N208. The sequence continues at coordinate 99,158 of NZ_JBQQBR010000011.1, forward strand.
CGCCTCGCGCAGGCCTTCGAAATGGAGTTCGTGGCCGATCTTGTCGTAGTCGGATTCCTCGGTGAACTCCAGCGGCAACACGCCGAAGTTGGCCAGGTTCTGCCAATGGATGCGGGCGAAGGACTTGGCGATGACGACGCGGAGTCCCAGGTAGCGGGGCACGATGGCGGCGTGCTCCCGTGAGGAGCCTTGGCCGTAGTTGCGGCCGGCGACGATGGCGTGCGGGCCCGCGTCGCGGGCCCGTTGCGGGTAGTCCTGGTCGATCTGGGTGAAGGCGAAGTCGGCCAGCGCCGCGATGTTGCTGCGGTAGGGCAGCGCCCGGGCGCCGGCCGGCATGATCTCGTCGGTTGAGATGTCGTCCCCGGCCTTGAGCATGACCGGCAGGGTGAGGGAGTCGGGCAGCGGGTCGAGTTCGGGCAGCGAGCCGATGCTGGGAGCCTTGCTGAGCTCCACCTCGCGTGCCTGGCCGGCCGGCAGCGGCGGCTCGAGGAGGGCCGTGCCGGCGCTGACCGTCCGTGGCAGGTGTACCCGCGGAGGATCGAGACCGAGGTCGCGTGGGTCGGTAATGGAGCCGGTGAGCGCCGCGGCGGCGGCGGTCTCGGGTGAGCAGAGCCAGACCAGGTCGTCGTGGGTGCCCGAGCGGCCGGGGAAGTTGCGGGGGAAGGTACGCAGGCTGTTGCGGCCTACGGCGGGAGCCTGGCCCATGCCGATGCAGCCCAGGCAGCCGGTCTGGTGAATGCGGGCACCGGCCTCGAGGAGCGCGGTGATGGCGCCCATTTTGATGAGGTCGGTGAGGATCTGCCGGGAGGTGGGATTCACGTCCAGGGATACCTGGGGGTGCACGTGCCTGCCGCGCAGGATGTCGGCCACCACCGCGAAGTCGCGCAGGCCGGGGTTGGCCGAGGATCCCACGACGACCTGGTGGACCGGCTCGCCGGCGGCGTGCCGTACCGGGATGACGTTTCCCGGCGAGCCGGGACGGGCGATCAGCGGCTCGAGCGTGGACAGGTCGATCTCGTCGTGCACGTCATAAGCGGCGCCGGGGTCGGCCAGGAGTTCGGTGAAGTCGCCGGCCCGGCCTTGCGACCGCAGGAACTCCAGGACCCGTTCGTCAGAGGGGAAGACCGTGGTGGTGGCGCCCAGTTCGGCGCCCATGTTGGCGATCACGTGCCGGTCCATCGCGGTCAGCGTGCCGAGCGCGGGCCCGTGGTATTCGATGATCCGGTGCACGCCGCCTCGTACGCCGTGGCGGCGCAACATCTCCAGGATCACGTCCTTGGCGCTCACCCAAGGCGGCAGCGCGCCGGTGAGCCGCACACCCCAGATCTCGGGCATCGTGACGAACAGCGGCTCCCCGGCCATGGCCATGGCCACCTCCAGGCCGCCGACGCCGACGGCCAGCATGCCGAGCGAGCCGGCCGCGCAGGTGTGCGAGTCGGACCCGGCCAGCGTCTGGCCCGGGACGCCGAAATGCTGCATGTGGGTGGGGTGGGACACCCCGTTGCCCGGGCGCGAGTGCCAGATGCCGAACCGGCGGCAGGCCGAGCGGAGGAACACGTGATCGGCCATGTTGCGCTCGTCGGTCTGCAGCAGGTTGTGATCGACGTACTGGACGGCCACCTCGATGCGTATCCGGTCGAGGGCCAGGGCCTCCAGTTCGAGCATCACCATCGTGCCGGTGGCGTCCTGGATCAGAGCCTGGTCGACCCGCAGCCCGATCTCCTCACCCGGCCGCATCTCACCACTCGCCAGATGCGCGGCGATCAACTTCTCCGTCACATTCAAGCTCACGAGGGACTCCCCTACCCCGGTGGATTGGGACGAGTCGGCCAGGAGCCCGTCGTCGAACCCAGAAAGGCGAGTCGCGTCCGGTCTGCGGTGGAGGTCAGCGACGCGCGGGCGCCGCCTCGATCACGCCGCTCATGACGGTGGGGTACGACCGGCTTCCACCCTCTCGCCGGGAGGCCGGATCCGCCGGTCGACCAATCCGCGTTGCGCGTCCGCGGTCAGTGGTACCGCGGAGCCGCGTACCAGCCCGAGCTGCACCATCTGGCGCGGCAGCAGGACATCCAGCAGCCATTCCGCGATGATGCGGGTCCTGCCCCCGGGAATGGCGAGCACGTGGTAGCCGCGTGTCACGGCCTTGGCGAGCACTCCGGACAGCGGCATCCCGAAGGGGTCCGCGGCCGCCTTGGCGCCGCCGAGGTCCACGACGAACCCGAGATCATGGTGCCGGTACGGCCTGCGCTCACCATGGCCGTAGGACGCGGCGACGTTGTGCGCGACGAGCTTGCCCTGCCGCTGGGCGTGCTGGGCTGTCATGGCGGTGAGCTGTCCCGGCCGGGTCAGGTCGGGGACGGCTGCGGCGTCACCGCAGGCGAACAGTTCCGGGTGGCCTGGCACGCCGAGGTATTCGTCGACATTGAGCCGGCCCTTGGTGCTGGGAAGGCCGAGGCCGTCGATGAGCGGGTCTGGGCGGACACCGACACACCAGATCAGCGACCGGGTGGGGACGAACTCGCCGTCGGACAGTTGCACCCCGTCCGGCGTGGCCACCTCCACTGTCGTTTCGGTACGAACGTCGACGCCCCTTTGGGCGAAGACCCGGCTCGCGCAATCCGACAGGCGGGGATCCAGTTCGGGCAGGACGCGCGGCGCCGTGTCGATCAGCAGCCAGCGGATCGGCTGGTCACGCAGGCCGGGCCGGAGCCGAGCGGCCTGGCGGGTGTACAGCTGGCCGTGGCCGGCCACCTCGGTGCCGGTGTATCCGGCGCCCACGACCACGAACGTGCACCGTGCCGCCCGCTCGCCGGCATCGCGGGTCGCGTCGGCCAGTTCGATCTGGCGCAGCAGGTGATCGCGCAGGTAAAGCGCCTCGGCCACGCTGCGGAAGCCGTGCGCGTGCTCAGAGACCCCGGGGATGGGCAGGAGTTTGTTGACGCTGCCGACCGTGATCACCAGCCGGTCGTAGGTCATGGTGTGCTGGACGTTCTCCGGATCGAGGTATTCCAGGGTCCGGCGGCCGAGGTCGATCTCGCGCGCCTCACCCAGCACATGCCGGACACCGCGAAGGCGCTGCGCCAGCGGCACGGTGACCCGCCGCGCATCGAGAACGCCCGAGGCCACCTCGGGAAGAAGCGGCAGGTAGAGAAAGTAATCGGCCTGGCTGACCAGCGTGATGTCGACGGCGCCTCTGGCCAGGCGGGCCAGAGTGCGAGCGGCGTGGAAACCGGCGAACCCGGCTCCTACGATGACCACGTGCTGGCGGCGTGCGGTTCCGGACACGGCGATCTCCTCTCCCTATGGCTCCTCTCCCTGCCCCATTTGGCGAGATCCACCACTCGCCGACGCGGTCTGCGAGGATCGTCCGGGCACGTGGCCCCGGAATGCGCCGAGCTCAAGGACCCGGAACGACGAAGTCGTTCTCTCAATTGTGGTGAATTCATGCCAAAAAAGGTCATCCATAGGCGCGGGATTCTTGCCCGCCGGAGGTGAACTCAGAGGGAGAACCGGCAGCTTGACCACCGTTCAGGGTGTGGTGAGCCAGGGCCAGAACGATGGCGGGCCCAGGCTGCCGGTTGTCTTCCTCCCTCCTGCTCCAAGCCTGGCCCAGAAATCCCTGAGCAGGAAGGACGCGCCGTTCCTAGGAACAACCTTCCCTGGAAAAGTCCCGACACTACCCACGATCTGCCGATATGGAGGCGATGATATTCAGCCAATGGGAGCGCCGAACCTCTCTCTGTGCTGCCGAGCGCCTCATAGTCGGCCACAATCGTCAGGTATGAATTCCATGCCAATAAACCCTCGGGGGGCTCTGGCCGACTTTCTCACCGCCCGGAGAGCACTTGTCAGCGCGGCCGATTGCAATCTGCCGGCAAGCAACTGCATGCGTCGCGTGCCCGGTCTCCGTCGCGAAGAAGTGGCCCACCTGGCAGGAATCAGCGCGGACTACTACAGACGCCTGGAACAAGGCCGCGTCCGCACCGCGTCACCGGCGGTCCTGCACGCCATCGGCCGGGCACTACGACTCAACGACGACCAGCAACTCCACCTCCTCCAACTGGCACAGCACGACGTCATCGAGCGCGGCACCGACGACGACAGCTGCGTCACCCCCCAGGTTCAGCGCCTCCTGCGCAACCTCATCGACACGCCCGCCCTGGTCTTCAACCGCTACCTGGACATCCTGGCCTGGAACAGGCTGGGCTCGGCACTCTTGGGTGATCTTTCGGCCATCGAGCCTCAGCACCGCAACTACGCACGCATGACCTTCCTTCATCCGCACACCCGTGCCATGGCCGTCGACTGGGAAAGCCGGGCCCAGGAAGTGGTCTCCAGCCTGCGCATGGCCGCCGGCGCGGATCCCGATCAACCCAGACTCCGAGAACTGGTCGCCGAGTTGTCCGCACGAGATCCGAACTTCCGCACGTGGTGGGAGCAGCACCTGATCACTATGCGCCCCTTCGGCCGGTGCCGGCTCCGCCATCCCGTCGTCGGGCAGTTCGAGGTGGACTGGCATGCACTCAACAGCCCCGACAACACCGAACAGGCAATCGTGCTGATGAGCGCTCCCCCAGGTGGCACTGACCACGCGGCGATCCGAGCGCTCGACGCCTGGGCGAAACAGCAGCGTCTCAGCGCCGGCGGCGGCGCCGTCCGCACGACTGCCCGGCCCCTTCGCCACGCACCCCGGCGTGTGGCCGACGACCTGCGACCTGATCGTTAGCGGTTCACGGGTTTGGGTAGCCGCGATCCGTAGTCGATGAAGGGGGACATCGTGCGCACTCGTGATCTCGATTCAGGCGTGGCTACAGCGGAAGGGCGCCCGTGGACCAGGACCGTGGGCATGCTCGGCGCCGGCGCCACGGCCGGCGCCACCATCGAGTATCTGCTGGACCCTGACCGTGGGCGCAGCCGCCGGGCCAGGGTCCGCGACCAGGCCTCGCACGCCGTGCACGAACTCACGCACGGTCTGGGCCGGGTGAGCCGCGATCTACGCAACCGCTCACGCGGGATCGCCGCGCAGACCCGCTTCCGGCTGACCGGCCGTTCCGCGGACGACCGGATCCTGCATGAACGCGTGCGAGCGGAGCTCGGCCGCTATCTGACCCATCCGCATGCCGTTCATGTGACCGTAGAGGACCGCGTGGCGCGGCTGGAGGGCGACGTGCTCAGCCGCGAGGAGCGACCGGCGGAGCGCGCGGTCCGTCGTATCCCCGGTGTGAAGGCCGTCGACGCGAGGTGGAACGTGCACCGGGACCCGTCGAACGTGCCCCAGCTCCAGGGCCCGGGCCGAGCCCGGCCGCCCGTTCCCGAGTTGCTCCATCAGCACTGGGCACCATCGGCCAGGTTCGTCACCGGTACGGCCGGCGCGGCCCTGTGGATCCTCGCCCGCCGGTTCCACCCGGCGATCGCCTGGACCCTGCGCGGCGCCGGCACCGCGCTCGCCGCCCGCGCCGCCACCAACCTCCCGCTACGCCGGCTCACTGGTATCAACGCCGGCCGGCGCGCCATCGACGTCAACCGCGCCGTCTCGATCGCGGCGAGCCCGGAGGCCATCTGGCCGCTGGTCAGTGACTACTCCATCTTCGCCGAGTTCATGCCCGATGTCCGCGAGGTCCGGCGCTCCGCCGACGGCCTCCGCTCGCACTGGGAGATCACCGGCCCCGCGGGCCGGCTCATCAGGCTCGACGCCATCGAGACCAGCCGCGAGGAGGGTAAGCACGTCGCGTGGAAGTCCGCCGACGGCCGGCTGATCGCCCACGCCGGGATGGTGCGGCTGACGCCTGAAGAGAACGGCAGGACGCGGGTGCAGGTGCAGCTGTCCTACAACCCGGTGGTGGGCGCGGCCGGTCATGCGATCGCGCGACTGCTGGGCGCGGATCCGGCGACCAAGCTCAAGGTGGACCTGATGCGGCTCAAGTCGTACATCGACGACCACGTCACGGTGGACACTGGAGCGCGCCCTGGCCTGCGTGGCTAACGAGGTTCCTCGCCTTCGCGCGGCCGTACCACGGCTACCGGGCAGGTCAGGTGGTGCAGCACCGCGTGGCTGACCGAGCCGAGCACCGCCGAGGCGAAGCCACCCAGCCCACGCGAACCCACGACCACCAGGTCAGCTGTGCCGCCCGCCTTGATCAGGACGCTGACCGGATGGCCGACCACCGTCTCATCGGTGATCGCCACGTCCGGGTTCCTGTCGCGCCAGCGGGCCACCCGCTCCCCCGCCGCCTGCATCTCCTGCTCGCAGGCATCCTCCAGCAGGCTGCTGTACGCCGCAGCGTACGGCGACAGGATCGAGGCCTGCCAGGCGTAGACGACGTGCAGCGGGACCTCGCGGGCACGGGCCTGGTCCACGGCGTACCGCATCGCGGTCTCGGAATGCTCGGAGCCGTCGTATCCGACGGCCACCAGCCCGTGCCGCACCGCCGACGTCGCGCGTACGACCACCACCGGACCGGCGGCGTGCCCGGCGACGCCCATGCTGACCGAGCCGACCACCATGCCGGCGAATCCGCCGAGTCCCCGGCTGCCGAGCACCACGCTGTCGGCCGAGGCGGACTCGCCGATCAGCGTGTCGACCACGTTGCCGGACAGCATCTGCGTGGTCACCTCCACGCCGCGGGTCAGGTCGCGGGCCCTGTCGGCGGCCGCGGCCAGAGCTCGGGCGCAGTACTTCGTCGTGTCCACGTCGAGTGGCCGCTGCTGGCACACGTGCACGATCCGCAGGCTCAACTCCCTGCGCTGGGCATCGGCGGCGGCCCACTCCACAGCCGCCGTCGCCGGTGCGGACCCATCCACGCCGATCACGATGTGTCTGGCCATCTCGCACCTCCTTCGTTGTCACCCTCCAGCCTCGCACGACCCGGCGTACACCACCGATCGCCATCAGAGCCGGTGGGCCGGCCCGCCGGATCTCACGTATTAGGGTGAGCGGCGCTGATGGCGGCCAGGGCGGAGTCGCGTTCCAGATCGAGGGCCAGGTCGCCCAGCGACAACACCCCCACCGGCCGCTCGTTGTCGAGCACCGGCAGCCGGCGCACCGCATGCAGGCGCATCAGCTCCACGGCGTACCACTCGCCATCGTCGACGGAGACGGTCACCAGCGTCCGGCTGCAGATGTCACCGGCCGAAACGAGCTCGGGTGACAGGCCTTGCGCGACCGCTCGTACCACGATGTCCCGATCGGTCAAAACCCCGACCAGCCGTCCGTCCTCCATGACGAAAACGTCTCCGATGTCGTACTCGCGCATCTCCCGCGCCGCGGCCACCAGCGTGGAATCGACGCTCACCATCACGACATCCTTCGTCATCACGTCCCGAACGCGCCGTGTCATAGCAGGTCCTCAGCAGCAGAAACACTCGTGGATGAGAGGCCGGCACGGCGGCCTCAGCCGGTCGGCGATGTGGCGGCCGCACCAGACCTCCTGCCTCGACAGTGCCCCGCACACCGCACTAAAGTCACATCCGCCGGCGATTTTGCCGCCTCAAGCAGGTTTCCCAACCCTCTAGAAGGCAAGGGCCGTCACCCTCACTGCGCGGTACGGCTCCCGGCATGTCCCGCCGCCACCAACCCCGCGCCGAGGCCGAGCCAAAGGCTGAAGACGGAACCGGTGGCGCCGGTCAACGAAAGCTCCAAGCCGAGCTCGGCGAGCACCACCACGGCCGCCGCCAGGAACAGCGCGCCTGCGGCGAGCAACAGCGGCGGGCGGCCCAGGCGTGCGGCCAGGCATGCCACCAGGCCGAGCACTACCGCGACGGACGCGGTCACCGCGGTCATCTCGACGAACCGCCAGTCGCCGCCGGCGAACACGAACACGGCGCTGACCACCGAGGCGACGCCGAGCGCGAGCGCGTACCGATTCGGTGCCCAGCCGACCCGGCGCTCCGGATCCCGTAGTCCGTCCGCCCCGTAGAAGCGTCCCGCCGCCGTCGCGAAGAGCGCGAGGTGCACCATGATCATCAGGAAGTATGACCAGTGCCACTCGTTCGGCGTGTTCAGCACCGACAGCGTGATCGCCAAGGTCTGCCCGATGCCGATCAACGCCCACAACCTCGTGGCGAGCCCCACCAGCAGGAAGGCCCCCAGCCCCGCTTCGACCAGCAGCACCAACCAGCCGAAGATCGTGAAGTTGGGCAGCACCAGGTGCTCGACCAGCCAGGAGTACGGCGGGAGCACCGGGTACTGCACGGCGTACCCCGTGAACAGGAACAGACCGCGTGGCGGCGAGGTCTGACCGAACCCGTCGGCAGGGGTTTTCCAGCCCGCGTTCTGTATCCACAACAGCGCGGTGGCCACGCGCACCACAGCCAGGGTGGCGGGAGCACTGCGCGAAAGGGTGGCGACGTCGGACATCGGCATACTCCTCGAAGAGGCGCTGTCACCTACCCAACACCGAACCCCTGCCGATCACGATCTGCAGGGGCCGGGTCCACGGGTTGGTGGCGGGTGGCGGTTGTCAGATAGTGCCCGACCGGACACTGTGCGGCTCACGCTCAACGGATGTTCAGCGCCACGTCCTCCCCGGCGGGGCGGTTCTCGACGAGGCGGAGCAAGGCGCGGGCGGGCACGCCGAGCGGACGAGTGGTGCGGGTGATGAGCAGGTCGGTGTCGACCACGCCAGAGGAAACGGTGGGGCCGAAAGGGCTCCAGAACGCCCCGTCCGTGGTGATGGTGAGCTCGGCGGGCAGATCCTGCTGCCGGGCGGTCACGCCGAGATCGTGGTCGACGGCGCGGCCTCGCCGGACGATCGGCCGGATGATGTGGTCCTCGTCGGGTACGCCGAGGTCGCGGTGGAGGGTGCACAGGCGGTCGAGGTCGGCGTCCTCGATCGACTCGACGGTGGTGGCGATGCGTACCTTGACGCCGCGCTCCACCAGTCGTGGGATCGCGTCGACGACCTTGTCGAAGTTCTCCGGGCCACGCATCTCGTCGTTGGCTTCGGGGTCGGGGCGGTCCAGCGAGATCTGCATCGCCACCGGGCGCCCCAGGATCGGCTCGAGCCGATCGAGCCGCTTGGGCGTGAAGAGCGTGCCGTTGGTGAGCACCAGCACGGGCAGGTGCTCGGCCATGTCCGCCAGAGTCTTGGGCAACCCCATCACCAGGAACGGCTCGCCGCCAGTGACGCCGAGGTCGGTGAACCCCAGCTGTGCGGCCTCCTCGGCGATTTCGACCATGCGCTCGTGGCCGAGCTCGCGGCGCGCGACCTGCGGCGCGGATTCGGTCAGGCAGTAGGTGCAGGCGAGGTTGCAGTGGTAGTCGGCATACATCCAGACGCGGCCGGGAAGCCGTCCCTCGGCCACCGCCTCAGCGACGGTGCTCATCGGATCCCCTCACGTTCACAGCAGGTCCTCCAGCCTCAGCCGGGACAGCGTGTCGGGCGCGGTGGGCAGTTCGAGCGCCGTGGCCAGGCGGTTGAGCATCAGGGTGGCCCCCGCGACCACGGTCAACTCCACCATCTCGTGATCGGCGAAATGCTCGCGGAGCCGGGCCCGCGCCTGGTCGGGCACCGGCCCGTTCCCTGCCGCGACGGCGTCCGACCAGGCGATCACCGCGCGTTCGGCGGCATCGGCGAACACCTCCTGATACTCGCAGGACAAGCGCAGTGCGAGGATCTCCTCGCGTGACAGGCCCGCATCCAGCGCGACGGCGGTGTGGGTCTGCACGCAGTAGCGGCATCCGGCGAGCGCCGAGACGCGCACGATCACCAGTTCCTTGGTCCGCCACGAGAGCGCGGACGGGCCGAGGGCGGCCCCGATGAACGGCAGCGCGACCTCCAGCAGGTCGGGCACATGAGCCAGCGCGCTCACGATCGGCCCCGGATCGCCGTTCCCGTAGAAGGGGCGGGCCAGCAGCGGCGCCTGATCGGCCGCCAGCAATCGCACGGCACTCATGCGGCTCACGGTATGCCCAATGATCTCCACCGTCAGCGACGCCCCGGATGACGTCACAGCTTCGTAAGACACCTGCCAGTACGTCCGTGGTTCCGTACCGGTATGCGCCACTTCCTGCTCGCGCTGCTCCTGGCCACCTCGCTCACCACGGGGTGTGGAGGCGCTGGCGAGACCGCCGTGAACGGGCCAAAGAATGAGCAGGGGATCCCTGACAAGCTTCGCGTCGGATTGATCCCCAACATCTCTCCCGAACAACAGCGAGCGAAGTACGAGCCGTTCGCGACGTTCCTGGAACGCCGGCTCGGCGTGGCGGTGGACCTGTTCGTCGCCTCCGACTACGCGGGAGTCGTCGCGGCGCTCGCCGGAGGGCGGATCGACCTGGCCTACCTCGGCGGGCTCAGCTACGTCCAAGCCCAGCAGCAGGTCCAGCTCACTCCGCTGGTCACCGAGGTCGACCACGCCACCGACTCGCCGCAGTACGTCTCCGCGGTCGTGGTCCGGGCCGATTCGCCGTACCAGGATCTGAAAAAGGACATCGTCGCTGCTGGACGGTCGTTCGCCTTCGGCGACGTCAGCTCCACTTCGGGCAGCCTCTACCCGCGGATCATGCTGACCGAGGCGGGTGCGACGTGTTCGCCGCGGCGCGTGGACGAGTGCCCGCCGCTGCGGCAGGTCACGTTCACGGGCGGGCACGACGCCACCGCGCAGGCGGTGTTGAGCGGGCAGGCCGACGCGGGCGGGATCGAGCTGCGCATCTTGCGGCGTCTGGAGAAGGAGGGCAAGATCCCGGCGGGCAAGCTGCGCGTGATCGCCGAGCGCCGGGTCCAGGGCTATCCGTGGGTGATGCGCGCAGCGCTCGGGGAGCGCGCGCGTGCCGCCCTGACCGAGGCGTTCACTTCGATCGAGGATCCGGCGCTGCTCGACCTGATGCGGGCCAAAAGCTACGTGACGGTCACCGCCGCCGACTATGACGAGGTCCGCCGCGCCGCGGCCGACCTCGGGCTGCTCACCGTCAAGCAGTGAGGCTACGGAACGGAGGCGGACATCGAAGTCCAGACGCGACAGCTGAGCGTGGATTTTCCCGGCCGGCGGCTGCGCGCGGTCGACCGGGTGACCCTGCGGATCGCGGAAGGTGAGCAGGTGGCGCTGCTCGGGCCCTCGGGCGCGGGCAAGTCGACGTTCCTGCGCGCTCTGCTCGGCGCGGTTACCATCACCGGCACGGTCCGGGTGGGCGAGTGGGACCCGTACGGTACCGCCGCCGAGCGACGGGCGATCCGGCGAGCCAGCGGGTTCGTCCGGCAGGGCGGAGACCTGGTGCCCGGGCTGTCGGCGCGGCTGAACGCCGCCATGGGCACCAGCCCGTCCTGGACACTGCGCGACTGGGCGAGGGTGCTCGGCGGCCGGGCGCCGGCGGCGCAGGAGGAACGGCTCGCGGCTCTCGCCGACCGGCACGGGATCACGGACTCGCTGCCCGCGCGCGTCCGGGAGCTGTCCGGCGGGCAGCGCCAGCGGGTCGCCGTCATCCGCGCTCTGCTCCCCGGGCCACGGCTCTTGCTGGCCGACGAGCCGACCAGCGGGCTGGATCCGGTCACCGCGGCGGCCGTGGTCGACACCCTCTGCTCGCCGGCCGGATCGATGACGGTCGTCGTCGCCACCCACGACCTGGCCGTGGCCCGGCGCTTCCCGCGCATTCTGGCCATGCGTGACGGCAGGCTGGTTCACGACGGGCAATCCCTCGACGAGACGACGGCAGCCGGCGTCTATGGCGATGGGGAAAGTCCCCGATGAACCGGCGTTCGCGGTGGCCGCGCTGGGGGCATGCCGTGGTGCTCGCCCTCGTGCTCGGCTGGGCCGTGCACGGCACCGGGCTGAGCGTCAGCGCGCTCGCCGACGGGGCAGGTGGAGCCCTCCTGCTCCTCGAGGGCTTCCTGTCTCCCGACCTGTCCGGCGCGTTCCTGTCGGATGTGGCGGGCGCACTCGTGGAGACCGTGCAGATCTCACTGACCGGCCTGTTCTTCGCCGCCCTGCTGGGATTGCCGCTCGCCGTGCTGATCGCGGGCAACGTCGAGGCGGCCCCGGCCGTGCGGGCGGCGGCCAGGACGACCGCGGCGACGTTGCGCGGAGTCCCCGACCTGCTGTGGGCGCTGCTGTTCGTGGCGATGCTCGGGCCCGGAGCGGCGGCGGGATCGATGGCCCTCGCCGTGCACGGGGCCGGCCTGCTCGCAAAGCTCTGCGCAGAGCAGCTCGAGGCCGTGGACCCCGCCCCAGTCGAGGCGCTTCGCCTCACCGGCTCCGGCCGTATGGCCACCACCGCGCTCGCCGTGGCGCCGCAGGCCGCACCCGGCCTGGCCTCGCTGCTGCTCTACCAGTGGGAGTGCAACCTGCGTACCTCGACCGTGCTCGGTTTCGTCGGCGCCGGGGGAATCGGTCAGGAACTGGCCGTCTCGCTCAAGCTGTTCCGCTACGACGAGCTGTCGACGCTGGTCATCGCCGTTCTCGCGGTGATCCTGCTTGTCGATTTGGCCTCCCGTACGCTCAGGCGCAGGCTAGGAGCGGCCACATGAGAAAGGTGGAAGGGATCGTGCGCGCAACCGAATTGCTCCGTGCCTGGGCCGAAGACCTGGCGGCATGGCGCATTCCCGAGTCGATCCTGTCCGGCGTCACCGAGTCGCCATGGGTCCTGCCCGACGAGGTCTTCGCCCGCCGCGCCGACCGCTACCTGGCCGCACCCTGCGGGCCGTCCTACGAGCGTGCGATGGAGGCCCTCGGGCCTGGCGGCTCGGTGCTCGACATCGGCGCCGGGGCCGGCGCGGCCAGTCTGCCTCTGGCCTCCCGTACCACCGGTCTCACCGCTGTGGACTCTCATCAGCCGCTTCTCGACGACCTGGTGCGCCGCGCCGTCCCACTGGGCCTGACTCCCGTGGTCGTATGCGGCACCTGGCCCGAAGCCGCCCCCAAGGTGCCGGAGGCCGACGTGGTGCTCTGCCACCATGTGATCTACAACGTGGCGGATCTGGCGCCGTTCATCGCGGCGCTGACCGGGCACGCTCGCCGCCGGGTGGTCGCGGAGATCACCGTGCGGCACCCGCTGGCCGATCTGAACCCGTACTGGAAGCAGTTCCACGGCCTGGACCGGCCCGAGGGCCCGACGGCCGAGCAGGTGATCGAGATCCTCCAAGCGCTCGGCCTGCAGGTGAAGGCCGAGCATTGGGCCCGCCCGGAGATGGCCGAATACGACAGCTTCGCAACCCTCGTGGATGTCACCCGCCGCCGCCTCTGCCTGCCACCGGAGCGCCGCGACGACGTCGCCGCGGCGCTGTCGAACGCGGGTGTCACCGAGGAGTGCCCACCCGACCTCGGCTCATCCGGCCGCGAACTGGTCACCCTCTGGTGGCCGGGCTCGAGCACGACCAGCAGCTGAGCGATACGCGTGATCCTCGCGTGAGTTCTTGCGGAGTTGCACGTCAAGGACTTGAAGAAGTCTTCAATTAACGACATCATGGCTTCACCGATTTTCCATGAGGCAGGAGATGCAGGTGGGAGACTTCGCGGGAACCATGCGGAGCCGGGTGCGGGAGGCGCGCGAGGCCCTGCGGGTGGCTCGCGAGTCCGGTGATCAGCATGGGATGCAGGTCCATGCCGAGGATCTGGAGGGGCTCCTGCGCCTGGCCGCCGAGCATGAAATATTTATCGAGGTCGATGGCGGGGCGGAGTGAGGATGCCGATCCCGCTCTATCAGGCGAAGGCGGATTTGTTCCGCACGCTGGGACATCCCATTCGGATTCGGATCTTGGAGCTGTTGCAGCAGGGTCCGCTGGCCGTGCGTGAGCTGGCCGCGGCCGTGGAGGTCGAGTCGTCCACCATGTCCCAGCACTTGGGGGTGTTGCGCATGGCGGGAGTGGTGTCGGCTAAGCGGGACGGCGGGAGTGTGATCTACGCGCTGAGCGCCGGCGAAGTGGCCGAGCTCCTAGGAGCTGCGCGGCGGCTGCTGACCGAGGTGATCGCCGATCAGAGCGGGCTGCTGGCCGAGCTTCGGCAGCCGCCGTACGAATCCCCGCCTGGGTGATCTCCTGCTGATCGTCGGGTGGCGTGCGAAGCAGGGAGACAACGATGGGGTTGTTGCCGGCTCCACCAGGCCCTCCATCGAAGACGCCGTCATGGACATGACGGACATCGGGCAACACACCGATACCCAGGCCCCGCTACTCACCCGCCCCGACCAGCTGCCACCGCAGGGTCCCGGGATGATCCTGCCGACGGTCGCCGAGATCAAGCGCCTGGGTCTTGGCATTTCCCGGAACCGGCATGCCGCCTGATTCGATGGTGGACATCTCAACCGTGCGGAGTTGAGCGTGTCCACCATGTTGCCGCAGTTCTCCGATCACACCAGCTTGATGATGGTTCCGGCGATGTTCAGCACCTGCCTGAGCCAGTCGAGGATGGGAGGGAGGCTCAAGTTGACGGCTGACCTCCATGCCCACCTGTAGCCACCGGCCAGTTCGGGCCATGCAGCAGCGATCGCGGCATTTACCCCGTTGTGGTTGAAGTTGAAGTCCCGGGACCCCGGTTCGAAGGTCCCGTGGCATCGTCCCGATGCCGAGAGGCTGAATGCCGGATTGCCGTCCCTGGTGGTTATGAGCCAAGAGTGGGCCACGTTGTAGCTGGGCAGGCCAGAATCGTGGAAATGGCCGCTGAGGTGGAATGCGCCGTTGGGATAGAGGGCCACATTCGACCATCCCCTCACCGGTACGCCTCCGCCGAAGTGGATGGGACCAGTGCTCGCCTGGATGCTGGGCAGCGCGCGGGCGGGGGCTTCTGCTCCGGGGACGAGTCCCTCGATTTGTTCGCCCCAGGTAGGCCAATCCGGGTGGTCCATCAGGTCTGCGAGGATCGAGTCGCCGGCGGCAAACCCTGCCCCATCGCTCTCCGGATCGGACTCGTAGAGTCCTGCCACCGCCTTGGATTGACCGGCCTCTCCGAGAATCCGGTGGGCGCTTGCCAGAAGCGCCCGCTGCTGGACGTCGGTGAGCTCCGGCATTTCAGTGGGCGCGATTGTTTCGGTCATTTCCGTTCCCCCGAATCGGTCGAGAATTGATGGTTGACACGAATGGGTCCGTTTAAGAACTCAGAACACCGGCCGCCATCGCACCATCCAGCTCAGCTCGCGAATGGCGACTGCCGTACTAGCCCTGCGCCGTCGGCACATCAGGCTGCCAAGCCTCAGTCGGTGCGTACGTCATTCTTCCCCGACACACGCGTGCGTCATTGCGACGCGTTTTCTCGGCATCCTGCGATGAGTCCGTTTCCACGCGTTTCGCTTCCTGCATCGGCACGAAAGGCCACCAAGCCTTCGTTGTTGCGTATGTCAACCTTCCCCCCGTGTGTCGTGAAAGCGCGACGCGCATGACGGATTCCGCTTTGGCTAGGCAAAGATGACACCCATCAAGACACGGAGAATCCCCGTGGCTCTGCCAACGGCAATGCGACAACTCCCCCATCAGAGTCATGGGTCCCACCCCGTTAGGCCACGGAATCGCGCCACCCCGGTCGGCATCTGCCCACCTGGCATCACCTTGCTACATATGGCCTCTGACCTGCAATGACACGTCTTTCATAGGAAGAGTCCTCCCACGGAGAGCCGGTCATACGTGCGACAATCCCCGTTGCGGATCACGAGAACAGCAGCAGCAGTCGTCGTGGCCCGCTGGGGGACTTTTTGGCCGCTCGCCGAGCATCGCTCAACGCAACCGAGGCCGGCTTGACCGAATCCGGGCAGATCCGCCGTGTACCTGGGCCGCGCCGCGAAGAGGTGGCCCAACGGGCCGGAATCAGCACCGACTACTACAGCCGTCTGGAGCAAGGACGCGTTCGTACCGCCTCTCGCGCCGTGCTCGACTCCATGGGCCGGGCGCTGTAACTGAACAGTGACCAGCAGCGTTACCTCATCCAGCTTGCTCATCCCGCTGACAGCGATCGCTGTGGCGGCGGGGATGTGGGCCGATGCGGCACCGCCGCATCGCAACTACGCGCGCATGGTCTTTCTTGACCCGCACACCAGGTCCCTCTTGGCGGACTGGAAGGAACGCGCGCAAGAAATCGTGTCCAGCCTGCGCATGGCTGTCGGAGCGTACCCAGCGCATGTCAGGTTGCGCGAGCTGGTCGACGAGCTGACTGCTTGTGATGGCAATTTTCGTACCTGGTGGAGACAGCACCTCGTCACGACACGCACTTGCGGGCAGAGTCGGCTCAACCATCCAATAGCCGGACAATTCCGCGTTGACTGGCACGTCCTCACACAAGTCGACGATAGTGAACAGGGAATCGTGCTGATAAGCGCCCCCGCCGGCACCCCCTCCCACGCCGCCATTCGGCGTCTGGACGCCTGGGCGGCAAAGCAAAACCTGCAGCACGGCGTGGGCGCACGAGCAATCGACGCCGGCTCGCAATAGCCCCGTCCGGACTCTTACGGTTGTCAAACCGCTGCTGGAAGATCGTGCTCCCGCCGGCAAGCTGACGGCCCGCCACCCTCCGGCTCCGCACTGTCCCTGGTGGTCAGCACCACCCGCGCGTGTGCGAGGCTCGTCAAGGACGCAGCCGCCTCCGAAGGCATGCGCCGTGTGGTGACCTCCTCGAGGCGATCGCGCCGATCTCGACCAGCTGGGCGGTTCCTGTGCTGTTCCTGGTCAGGACCTTCGAGGTGAGGGTAGTGACCGGTGTCAGCTCATATCGCGGGCAGAGGCCGAGCCGGGTCTGCGCAACCGGGGGTGAGTGATCATCTGCCGCGGAGTGGCCTGTACGTCAGGAGGCTGCTATGAGAAAGGGCGGCACGTCCACCACTGCGGAGCGTTCCGGAAGACCGAGGCTGACGTTGGGCGTCGAGGAGGAGTTCCTCCTGCTGGACCGCTCCGACGGGTGCCCGGTCGACCGGGCACCGGGGATCCTGACGCTGCTCGGCGGCGAGCCGCGGGTCAAGTACGAGTTCCTGCGGTACCAGTTGGAGACCGTCACCGGTGTGTGCACGGATCTGGGGCAGGTGGCGGAGGAACTCGCGTTGTCTCGACGGCTTGCCGCCGGCGCGGCGATGGAGCTGGACTGCCATCTGGTCGCCACCGGTATGGCGCCGCAGCGCGGCAACGGCCTGTGCCAGGTCACGGCCGATCCCCGTTATCTGCGATTGGTCGCCCGTTATGGCGCACTGGCCGCGGGTCCCGGCACCTGCGGCTGCCATGTGCACGTCGGCGTCCCTTCGCGGGAACTGGGGGTGCGGGTCCTGTCGAGGCTCCGGCCGTACCTGGCCACGTTGCTGGCCCTCAGCGCGAATTCTCCCGTCGCCGACGGTCGCGACACCGGCTGGGCCAGCAGCCGCTACCTGCGATGGACCCGATGGCCATCGGCGGTGCCTCCCCGGGTGTGGCGGTCCGCGGCCGACTACGACGCCGCCGTACGCCGGCTGATCCTCCGGGGGGATGCGCTGGACGAGCGAGGCGTCTACTTCCACGCCCGCCTGTCACCGCGCTACCCGACGGTGGAGTTGCGCATCATGGACGCCTGTCTCACGGTCGAGGACACCCTCCTGGTCGCCGGACTGGCACGGGCGTTGGTCGCGCTGGCGATCAACGACGAGAGACGCCAAGTACCGATCAAGTCCATCAGCAACCAGCGGATCGCCGCCGAGCTGCGCGCCGCCGCCCGGCACGGCCTGGTCGCGCATGCTGTCGATCCGTACACCGGATCCACGGTGCCGCACCGCCTCATGCTGGACGGCATACTGAACCGCCTGCCTGACCCCCAATCGATCGCCCGGCTGCTCCACCGGCTCGCGCTCCGCGGTACGGGTGCCGACAGGCAGCGCGCGATGTGGGCCCGCGCCGACTCGCCGCAGCGCTTCGCCCAGTTCCTCGCCGACGCAACCCTGCGCTGAGTCCACGGGCTCGCGGGTCGGGTGAGCTTTCAGTGCACGCCCGCCGGATGCGTCTGGTCCGCTGCCAGGCAGGTCAGGAGGCCGGCGGCGTCGGCGCGTCGGCGCCTCGGGACGGGCTCCGGCGGCCGGGTCTGTGCGGCCGCCGGATGTGGAAGACGCGCCGTCTACCGCCAGCCGTACAGGTGAGGAGGAGCGCCGAGGCCCGCTCCGTACATCTCTTGACTCGGCTGGGCGGGCCCGCCGTAGACGCCGGCGCCGGGCTGAACCGCCGTAAGCCCGATGGTCTGCTGCGGGAGGCCGGGCGAGAGCCCAGCCAAGATCATCTCGCTGGTGAGCTGGTCCATCATCGCGTGGATTTCGGACGGTTGCGGAATGACGCCGGGCAGCGAGGGCGCGAGGGCGCGGACGGCGTCCGGCAGCCCCATTCCGGTGCGGAGCGGATCACCGAAGTTCAGTGGCGTGCAGCTGGACTTCATGATCTGGAAGAGGCGGTCCACGCGTCTGGCGTCGCGGTGCCTGAACCCGTCGGTGAAATCGACATGGTGGGCCAGAACGAGCGCGGCCAGGCCGGTGACATGGGGGGTGGCCATTGAGGTGCCGTCCCACGCGGCATAGCCGTCCGGCGGTATCGCCGACACGACCGCCACGCCGGGAGCGCAGACGTCGATCTCCGGACCGAAGCAGGTGAACTCGGCCGAGAAATAGCCTTCGCCGGTTCGCGGCTGGCGGATCTGGTCGGCGTGCGTGCTGTCGGCCGGGAACGTGTCGGCCTTACCGATCGCGGCGACAGTGAGCACGGTCGGCAGGTTGCCGGGGAAGCTGACCGGCCCGCCATCGTTGCCTGCCGCGACCACACAGGCGACACCCGCGTTCCGCAGCTCTTCGATCTTGGCCGCCACCAGCGGAGAGGATTCCTTGGTGCCGAGGCTGAGGTTGACGACGTCGATCTCCTTGGCGATACAGTAGTTGAGCGCCTCGATGAGGTCGCTCAGCCGGCCGCCCGGGAAGATCTTGCAGGCGTAAACCTCCGCCTCCACAGCGAATCCCACGATGCCCTGGCCATTGTCGGCGCCCGTGATGACTCCGGCGCAATGTGAGCCATGGTGGACCTTGTCGGTCTTCCAACCACCTGCCTTGCGACCGGACAGGTCGCACCCGTCGACGACCTCGCCGGCCAGGTCAGGGTGCGCCACGGCGGCGCCCGAGTCGACCACTGCGATCTTGACTCCTGCTCCCCGGAACGTGGGAGGCAGCCGGTGCAGCTGCATGGCCTGCTGCCCCCAGCCGAACAACTGCCGGTCAGGGAAGCCGGGCAAGGTGTCGGAAAGCCTCTTGAGCACGATCAAGTTGTCGCGGTCCGGCCTGAGGTCCGGCCGGTCGACGATACGGCTCCAGTACCCGCTGCGGGGTTTGACCAGCACACTGGCGATCGACTCCGGCGTCTCGCCGGTCATCGTGACCGTGCCTCGCCCGTCGGCCCCCGTGACGGTCTGCGCGGGCCAGAGGTAGCCGTTGACCATGATGGTGACGTCGGGCACCGGCTTGCCGCCGGGATCGGTGACCAAGAAGGTGAAGGTGGATTCGATGCCCAAGGGCTGGACGACCTGGTGACGCGTCTCCCTGCGGGGCATGGCCGAGACCTGCGTGTAGGTGAGCAGCCGGTCACGCTCGACATGGACCTGGGGCAACTGCCTGCGCAGCGACTCGGCCTTCTCACGGCTCATCTGCACCACCGTCACGCTGGGGAAGGAAACACCCTGCACGCCCATTGGCCCCATCCCGGCCCGCTGGTGCATCTCCAGATGCCGCAGCACCTGGACCTGCGTGTCGCGCTCCAGCATGTCACGCAGGTCGGCGGCGTCCATTGGGGACGCCATCACACCCATCGCCTCCAAGGACGGCCGCGGCAAGACCGCCGCCATGTACTGCCGCGTGCGTGGCTGCACCTCCTGCTGCTGCGCCGGCTTGCCCCGTCCCGGCGACCGCGGCCGCGACTCGTTGTTGTTGGAACCAGTGCTGTTGGTCATGACGTCTGTGTCACCTTCTGTGCTTAAAAGAGCTCAACAGGCAAATCAGGCTCGATCGTGAGCCGGGATCCGTGCTGTCGCTGCAGCGCCTCGGCCCGCGCCGCAGGCATGTCCACCGCGATCAGGGTGGGTCGTTCCGGCGGCCCGACGATCCGCCGCACCGTCACCTCGGCATCCACGCCGAGCGCCCGCGCGAGGTCGGCGAGCACCGCCGGCTCGCCACCGATCATGTACGGCATGCGCCCGGACCGGCCACTGGCCGATCCGGGCTCCTCCGATGACTTGATCACAGCGATGGCCGCCCCGGCTGACCCGCCCCGCCGACGAGGTTGACCACATGCTGCACCTGCGCCATGCACGCCTCAAACTGCAGGTTTCGATACAGGCGCACGGCCTGCACCATCGGCGGGATGGCTTCGGCGATCTGCGGCGCCTGCGGAAGCGTCGCCTGCAACCAAGCGTGCAGCTGCATCAGCGCCATCGCACACTGCTGCTGCTGCGGGTTTTGCGGCGCTAGGGCGACTCCCCCGAAGGGCATGCTCGACCAGCGCTCCTGTCCCACCATCGGCTCCATCCGATCCCCGCTTACTGGCCGATGCCCGCGAAGGCCGGCTGCTGCTGGGAGACCATCTGGCCCGGCACGCCGGTGGGCTGCATCTGCTGCGGGATCATCTGGCCCTGCAGACCGATGGGCAGCTGCTGACCGTATTGCTGAGGCATCTGCTGACCAAAAGGCTGCTGAGGCAACTGCTGCCCGTACTGCTGCTGAGGCAACTGCTGGCCGAACTGCTGCTGCGGCTGCGGCATCTGCTGGCCAAAAGGCTGCTGCATTTGCTGCTGCTCGATGGTTGTGAGGATCTGCCTGACGACGCCCGGCCCATACCGCAGGCCACATCGAGCGATTTTGTCCCAGAAAGTCACCGGGCTCATCTGGTGCTCCTGCGGGAAGATCTGCTCGCCCGCCACCTGGAAAGGCTGCGGTTGGGAAGCCTGCGGGCCACCGGGAATACCGCCCTGCATGCCACCGAGCCCCATGGGCGCCATGCCCTGCTGGCCGTACTGCTGCTGGAGGTGCGGCGGGATCTGCTGACCATACTGCTGCTGAAGGTGCGGTGGAATCTGCTGCCCGTACTGCTGCTGAAGGTGCGGCGGAATTTGCTGGCCGTACTGTTGGGTCTGGAACGGTTGCGTTGCGAAAGTCATGATCTCTCCTTGGGAAGGGGCGCCTCCGCCCGCCTGCACAAATGTTGCAGACCTTCGGTTACTTACCGTGCTCAACGATCAGTAAATGGGCTCCGCCGTAATAGTCGCACCAAACCCGCTACCGGCCGCAGACAGAGCTGATGGCGAATCAGGTCTCCCGCAAACACCCAAACGAGCCAAAGAATCACCTGTATTCAGCAATACCTGCCCGCGGAGCGCCGGCTCCATCCCAGACGGCGCACTTTCCCGCCCGCTTTGGGAATCATCCGTTCGCGCACCGGTAATGGGCGGAAACTGCGGTCTTTCACACTCGACCGCAGCCACCAACAGGAAACCTGGGGCGATTCACGCGACCGCACTCGCCGCCAGATCGTTGAGTGTCGCGTTGACCACGGGCCAGCAGATCTCCACCGTGTCCCTGTTGGGGGGATCGCTCATCCTTACCTGGGCGTGCGGATGAACGAGATTCCGGTAATCGCGAAGGGCGTGCGAGAACTTCTGGACGTCCACCCCGATAAAGCCATGCTGTCTGGCCTGGTCGATTAGATCATGCAACGACTTCCGTTGGGGCGGCTGCCCCAGCCGCGCGCTCATCACATCTAGCAGCACCCCTTCGAGAAGGCTTCCCAACATGATGATCGCTGCGATATGACAGCCGTTCTCGGTGCACGTTCGAGCCTCATCCAGGCGCGCTTGGAGGATCTTGGCGTACTGCGGATCGACGACCACCTGGGCCATGGTTACCTTCAAGGTCACCGGGGCGAGCGAGCCGGGCGATGCGGAGGCGGGATCGCACTCGATGATGCGAGGCCGTCCTCCGGGCCGCTCGACTTTATAGCCTTCGTGGACCAGCAGGGCGTTCACCGCCATCGTGATCTCTGCCACGGTGCTGGGCGGCTCGCCCAGATACTCCCTCGGATCAGACAGCCGTAGGATGGCACGTTCCATGGCTTCGGGCTGGTCTCGCCGTTCCCGCAGCCGTTCGATGATCCACTCGCGGCGAGGTTCCCCGCCGTATTCAGGGACATCCATCCAGCCCGCATCACGCAGGAACTTCGCCAGCTCGTACCCCTGGCGCCGATATGCGGTGTCATCTCCGCAGATGAGCCGACCTATCTGTCGGATCGTGTTGTCGTCAAGGCGCTCCATGGCCCTCCTCCCCTTCTTGCCCTTCTTCATGATCGAGGGGCAGCCAGTTCGACGGCCTGGGCGACATAGTCCGCCAGGCGCCCGGCTGGATGCCGCGCCGGTCGAGCTCACGCCACAGAGGTTCCAGCGCTGCTTCAGGGTCGAGGGAGAAGTCGCCTTCGCGCAGCCTCCACAGCTCCCAGCCGGCGCGCCTGAGCTCCTGCTCTCTCACAATGTCGGCCCGCACCTGCTCGGGTGTGCTGTGCCATCGGCGGCCATCGCATTCGACACCAAGCCTGCTTTTCGCCCCACCCACCACGAGATCGATACGCTTGCCGCCGCCTACCGGCACTTGGGGGATGACGTGGTAGCCGCGGTCGCGGATCCGGAGGAAGACCCGCTGTTCGAAAAGGGAGTCGAAGGACTGGTGCCGTTTATCTGGGCGCACGTCGTCCAATGCGATCTGACGTGGGTCGACTACCGCGGGATTCAGCATCCAGGTCAGCAGGGAGTGACGGAGATCTCGCGGGTCGAGGCGATGCGCCGGAACCGAAGTGAACAGCCACAGCTGGTCCCGCGCTCGGCTGGCGGCCACGTTGAACCGGCGTCGTTGATCCCTGGAGCTGGCGATTCTCGGTGGGTTGGTCACGACCATCGACAGCAGGACGACATCACGCTGATCGCCCTGGAAGTCGGGCGGCCCTCCCACACGGAGCCGCCGCTTCTCAACCTCGGCGATGTCGATCCGTTCGCTGATGAGGCGTTCCAGGACGCGAATCTGGCCTGTTCCACCCTGCAGGGTGATGACGCCAAAGGTCTTGCGGTCGTAGCGACGATCGGCGAAGAGCGTGGCGAGCGTCTCCACGATCCGCTCGGCTTCCATGGGGTTTCGCAGGCGATCGTCGGCCCCTTCCGTGAACGCGCCCTCGACCTGCACCACCTGCAGGGGATCCAACCGTTCCGCGCCGAACTGACGCAGGGGGACGAGGCGCCCACCGTAGAACTGGTTCGACCAGCCGATGATCTCCGGCATGCATCGGTAGTGATCGCTTAACCGGACCACATCGGGGAAGCGCGCCGACAGCAAAGCGTAGAGGTTTGACGTCGGAGCGATATCGTCGCGGAACGCCGGCCGCACGTCGGGCATGTACCCATCGATCTGATCGTGGATGGGTTGCAGCTCGCCGTACTGAATCGCGCCGGGGGCGCACTGCTGGTCGTCACCGACGACGATGACGTGCGGGGCCAGCCAGAGCAGGAATGCGGAGTCGACGCGCAACTGGCTGGCCTCATCGACGATGACCACATCGAAACAATCGGGCTGGGGACGGATCGTCTCGACCACCAAGGGCAGCGGCATGATCCAGGCCGGGACAGCCTCTTGAGCGATCGACATGGCGTCGCGGATGGCCAGGCGGCGCCGCTCGCCGTACCGCTTGCTGGTCCCCTTCCCGTAATCGCTCATGCGGTTCTTGTAGCTCTGAAGACCCATCCGCTGGTCCTGTGTCATCCGGCTGAGGCAGCACATCCACGCTTCGGCCGCAGCCAGCTCGGCCGTGACAGTTTCCACGGCGTGCTCGGCATCCTCCAGTGCGCTCACGAGCTCCTGGTCGCGGCCGGGAATGCTCAGCCCTCGGCAAAAGGCCTCCGCCAGCCCCCATTCCCAGGCCTCTGAAAGGTCGGCCAGCCGGTCGCTCCAGGCCAGATCCGCAGGCGCGTTGCTGATCGCAGCGGCGAGCCTCGGATGCGTCAGGCGCAGCGTTTCCACGAGCTCGTCGCAACGCTCCTGCTCGGCTCGATGCCTGATCGCCTCTGCCAGGCCATTGACCGCCTGCTCGTAAGCGTGGACATCACGACTAATGACCGCGTCCCGGAGCGCACGCGCCTCCCGCCCGAGCTCAGCCATGGCCGGGGCCATCTTGAGCTCGAGTGTCTCGAGATCAGCCGCGGCCTGGTTGGCCGCAGCCTGCGACCTGCCCCATTCGATGTTGTCGAGAAGCTCATCCCATCCTTGGGGGGTGTGAATGGCGTGCCTGAGGCCGCTGCCGCGCAAAGCAGCGCGTATGTGCTGCACTGCGGCGCTGAACTCCCGGATGCTTGCCAACTGGGTGGCTCTGTCGCACAGCTCGGACAACCTCACCGGCAATGGCCCCGAAGTGGGCTGGAGCCCTGCGTGCTGCCAGTGCATGTCCAGTGCCTCGGCGACCTCATAGGCTCGAAGATGGACAAGAAGGGCATCGGCCTGATCGTAGGTCCGAGGGTGCCCGCCGTCGACGGCGCAGCCGGCGAGAAGCCGCTCGGCATCGCGTACGGCGCGTGGACGCATCAGACGCCAACTCCTGCCGTCCTCGTCCAGGTGCTCGCGCAACTCCGTGCAAGCGCGTGCCATCGCGGCGACCTTCCCCGGAGGCAGATCGGGGATGGTGACCTGGCGAAGGCCGAGGGATGCCAGCTCTTGCTGATGTTCGACCGCCTGCCGGGCCACCTGATGGAGGTGCTGCCACAGGGCTTGGTCATGTTCCGCGAGCACGTCACGGAGCGCACGTGCGCGCCAGTCGCTTTCGTCCCATTGCGTGGCCTGCTGTGCGACGCCCAGGCGATGCTGCGCGTTCAGCGCCTGCTGCGTGCACAACTCGATGGCGTGCACTCGTTCAGGTGTCAACCGGCCCAGCTGCTCGCCCAGCGGTGACGGCATGATCACGTTCTGCACGGCAACCGCAGAGGTAAGCACGGCGTATTCCGCCGGGGATATCAGATTAGATATGTCCGGGAGGAACTCGTGGCGCAGCCGCAACCGCGCGGGCGCGGCCCCCTTGAGCAGGCCGGCGAGCTCCATTGCCGCGGACGGCGTGAGCGGGGGTGGCGACTGTGCCGAATCAGGGAGTGGCGCTATCCAGGCGAAACGGTCGGCGTTCGATCGCACCGAGTCCACGATGTCTGCCCGCGTGCCCGCGTATCGCGAGCTGACCGTGAAGCGAACGGTTTCGCTCTCACGGAGAGAGAAGATCTCATTCTTGACACGGGCGTGTCGGCTCAGGGCCTGGGCTCGCTGTTGCCGCAACTGGGCGATGTCCTGTCGAAGCTGTCGGGGATCGCTGCTGCATACGCGGTCTGACAGAGCGGTGATGGTACGTTCCAGTTCGTCCGCTCCGCGGCTGTACTGGTGCGAGTACTGGACACAAAGCTCCCGAAGCGGCTCAGGCAGCATGTCGCGAACCACGGAGAGCGCTTGGTCCTTGGCGCTGGTGACCAGCACCCTCTTACCGGACGCGAGCAGGGCGGCAAGGAGATTGGCGATGGTGTGCGTCTTACCTGTCCCCGGTGGACCTTGAACGACGACCGCGGTGTCGCTCTGCAGACGTTGCAGTACGGAACGCTGTGCCGCGTTGGCGGGGAGGGGGAAGAGAGGCTCCTCACCGAGGAGCAGGTCGGCGCGCTCGCCCGATCTGGTCCGCCACGCGATGCGCTCGGCCTTCTCCAGCCCGAACACCAGCTGAGCCAGTCCAAGTGGAGCGGAAGCGTCTGGCCTTTCGAGGGATTCGAGGATCTTCTCGTAGTTCTCGGCGAGTAGGTTGGCATCCCGCTGGCGGAGGATCAGCGCTGGAGCCAGGGCGATGACGGTTTCCCCTTCCGTCGCCTCGGGCGCCTGCCACTCGCCGGTGAAGCGCGCAGCTTCCTCCAACGCTCTCGTCTGCCACTTTTCCAGGATTGCGACCATCTCTTCTGACAGGGGATGGATGGGATGGCTTTGCAGTTCCTGCCAGAGGGATTCGACCCTCTCGGCGACGAAGCCGTCCTGAGCGTTCAGGAACTGGCGGTCCTCAATGCGGGGGACGGCTTCCTCGGGGATCGCCACCGTGATCATGGTGGTGGTCCGATCGATGGAGAGATCTACTCTCAAGGTGATCAGGTGACGGCGGATCGGCTCACGCCCCTGTAGGTCCATGCAGAGGAGGCCGAGGCCGAGGACTGCTTCGAGTGTGTCATCGTGCTGGCTCAGCCGGCGGGCCGCATCGGCAAGATCACGATGCAACTCGCGGCGCCGGCGTGCGCGCAGTTCCGCGTCCGCCCACTGCTGCCATGAGACCAGCCACTTCTCATACGCCAGGGTCTCCGAGGTATTGGTGATCGCCGGCATACCGGGCTCGGGGTCGGGTGGAGCCGGATCCAGGAGGCTGGGTGTCCTTTCCGGGTCGGTCAGGTGCCGACGGTCGATGCGTCCAGCCAGGACGTCCGGCGGCTCTGGCGGTGGACGGCGAGGCTCGAAGGCCAGTTCAAGGAGGATGGCGCCATTGCGCTCATCCGGTTTTCTCGTCCCTTCCGGGAGGTCTGCGAGCCACCAGCAATTCTGGTACGCCGTGCAGTCGCGGACTGTCCGCTTTCCTGCGTTGACGAGGTCGCGCAGGTACCTGATGAGGCCGATGGTGGTCTGGACAACCTGGGGGTCACGTGCAGTTCTCGCGGATGGTGGCTGCATGTGGAGCGGCGCCCTTCTGACGAGCCAGCTTTTCAGAATCCATGGACTTCGGCTCAATCTCAAGCATGAGCTTCGAAGTGGCCATAACGGATGCCCGAGTCATCCGAATAACACTGCCCTCATCGGGAAATATGGCCAGGCGCCCCTGTGGGCGTTGGGTCACATGGTGGTGCACCTGCGTCGACATTGGGTCCAGGCCGAGCAGCTAACAGCTAACAGTGGCCAGAGGCTCAGTGTCTATGTGATCGACGACTGCAGTATCACCGCGGTGGTCCACTCATCCGGCGATAGCGTGTACACCTGGGCGAGCACACTAATATCTTGGCCCGTGGGCACGGTTAAGCCCGATTCGATATCGATAATTTCGGCCGGTGTCATTCCGGCCCGTCCAGCCGCCTGTTCGACCGTGAGCCCCATGCGCTGACGTGCCGTGCGCAGCATCTGCACCAACTGGGCGTGTGACGCGGTTAGAGGTGCTCGTGTCGCAGTGGCCTGCGACTGGGTGGCGACTTCGACCTGCCCGGAGGTCTTCGGCCACAGCAGGACGCCACCAGCGATGAGCGCGGCGATTCCCAGTCCGAACCCGACTCCCGCTGTCACGGGACGGCCACGCGTATGCGCGCGCACCCATGTCATACCGCTGCGCGTTCTCCGCCAGTGTCCCCTGACACGCACCATGAGTGGACCGTACGGAACGACTGTCACCTCGTCCAGCACACGAATGGAGATGATTTGCTTGCCCTGTTCACACCCGCCAACTCAGGCAACCTCGCGTTCCGCGGCCCGACCTCTATCCACGTGGAATGGGACACGATGGCGCGCCGGAAACATGAAGTAAACGTGTCATTTGTCTACTCATGTGAGAAATTTGATTCATATGAGGAAACCGAGATGGCTACAAATCGTCCCGACTTAGCCTACCTCGCCCGCGTCGACGACATCGACTTCATCCTCCGCTTCTTCCTCGGCCTGGCCGACAAGCCCAGCGCCAAGCTCGTCCTCGCCGGCTACCACGTACAGGTGATCGATGGATCCGCCCAGTCCGCGTGGTCGAAATTGGTTCCGTCCCCGCCGTCCTCGACAGCGAGATCCAGCGTGGTGGTGCCCGTAAGGTCCACCGCGATCTGCTGGGGCGGATCAGCGTGAGTGATGAGTCCGCTGTCGGTGGACCAGTGCGCAAGCGCTGAGCAGCAACGATTGGCCGGCAGCCTGGGTCGGGCCGAGCACCTGGCGGCGGTCGGCGCGCTGCGCACCGGCTGAGCGTCGAGCGGGCCGCCGATCAGATTTACGTCTTGACGTCGATCGAGCTGTTGGAGCGGTTTACCGAGATCTGCGGCTGGAGCGTACGCGAGTGCCAGGACTGGCTGGCCGGGATCCTGGCCGAAATTCTTCTCGAACCCGCCAAGCCTGGACGCCGCTGATGGAGCGTCGCGAAGAGTCAGATCGAGGGCAAAGAGGGTGGCTCTGGCGGTGGGACGGCCATGACGAAACAATGTCCTCTATACCACCGACCGTTCCGGCGCATCGGTGTGTCCGGGGGCGGCCCACTGGTGAGATCGAGTGATCCGGGACGCGGATGGTCATGCGCGGACGAGAGTGACGGCATGCCCGGCTGGGCTGATGACCTGCTCGATGGCGGTGCGTTGCAGGAGGGGCGGCGCGGTGGGGCGTCGGTCGAAGACGACGAGCGTGCCTTGTTTCAGATCGAGGTGGTCGAGGTAGCCGTCGAGTTGCGTCAGGCCGTCGGCGACGGGATCGGGCTGGCGGGGGTGGTGCACCTTGAGCTCGACCGCCTCCCACTGCCAGGCGCGCTTGCCGTCCACGTCGACGTAGGGCCATTGGACACAGACGTCCATCCGGCTTCGGCCGAGCGCGTACTCCCGGTCGATCACCCCGCCACCGTTGACCACCCGGTGCAGCCAGGCCATGAAGATCAAATGACAGGCCGCCTCGTGGTAGGTCTCGCCGCTTTCCAGGATCTCCCCGTTGCGCCGCCAGAACTCCACGAACCCGGCCAGCACGGCGCGCATGTCCAACCGTCCATCCGGAGTGAGAAACGCGGCCCGGTCGATGCGGATGGCGGCCTCGGCCCGCTGGGCCAGCACCCGCAGAACGACCTCCTGGTAGATCGGATTGGCGACCTGGATGGGGTTGGACTGGGTGATCAGCCCCAGGTCGCGGGCATAGGCCAGGTCGTCGTCATAGACGTCAGAAGCCAGGACACCACCGGTGATCAACGGTTCGATGACACGCTGGATGCGCTCCTCGCGCAGCTTGGCGGCCAGCGAGTCCAGATGGGTGGCCCGGGTGACGATGAGCCGCTCCACCGCCACGTTCATGTGCTCATCGGTGATCGGCTGCGCGGCTGGGACGCGCATCTCCCGGATGATCTCGCGAGCCAGGGCGTTGACCAGCCACGGCTGCCCCTGAGAGGCATGGAAGGCCCGCTGAATCGCGTGCGGCGTGAACTCCTGACCGGTGGCGTCCGTGTGCTGACCGTACAGCTCGGCCACCTGCTCGAAAGTGAAATCGGCCAGCCGCATGGACTTGGCCAGGATGTTGAACGGCGATGGCCCGACCAGCCGGGACGGATCGCCACCGGAGGCCGCCTTGTAGTCCCGCACGTCCCGCATCCCACACAGAGCCACGCAGTGAGGGAAGGGCAGTGACCAGGTGTTGTGCCCCTGGCGCAGCTGCCGCAAAACGCTGATCAGCTCGTCCCCCTGGAGGGCGTCAATCTCGTCGAAAAGCAGCACGATCGGGCGAGGGCACTCGGCCGCCCACGTGGAGAGCCCTCTGAGCAGCCGGGTGCCTCCCGGAGCCTCCGGCCATGGCTCCGGCGGCAGGCAGTTGTCCGGGAGGCCCGACAGCCGGGCCGTGGCCGCGATCTCGGAGAGTATGCGCACTTCCGCCGAGGCGTCCTCGGCGGCCTTGGTGGAGGCGCTCTCGCAGGAGACGTACACCACCGCGTGCTCACCTTCCACGCTCAACTCGGCGGCCAGCGCCTGGAGAGAGGTGGTCTTGCCACTCTGCCTGGGTCCGCGAACGACGAAGTATTTCCCTTCGTCGACCAGCTCCTTCGCCTCAGGGATCCGGGGAATCGGGGGCAGCATGAAGTGCTTGCCCGGCCGGCATGGGCCCGTCGTATTGAAGGACTTCACCCTGTGTACGGTAGCCGTTACCGAGCATGTTCGCCGCGGACTGTCCCGGCCGGCTGGACGGGTTCTCGGGGTGTCCCGGCCATGCCCAGGGGCTCGCCTGGCCGGTGGCCACCGGGCGGCCCCTGCGCAGGCCGGCCGAGCGTAGTAGCCCCACTCGAAACCGACCTGGGCCAACTCCAGATCATCTTCGCCACCTGAAGCAGGACTCGCGCATTCGGAGAAGGCCTGCTCAGGATAAGCAGGCGAGCACCATCGGGGTCGTGCGGCAGGCCACCGCGGAACTGCGCGCCCTCTGGCAGGAAGCGGCGGGCCGCGAGTGAGCAAGCGGACCGAACCCTCCAACGCGATCCGCGTCGGCTACGGCCCGGGTGTCCACCCGGGCCAAGGACCACGCGGTGCAGCTACGACTTCTGGACGCGGCCAACTGCCGCGAGATCGTGGAGGAGACCGTCTCCACCCGCCGCGCCGACCGGCCAGATCGGAGACGTCCAGCACGCGCTCGGGGAACCGGAAGGGCAAGAAGATTGACTCGCCACCTCGCCTGCGTGCTCCACACGGATCCACCGCTCGGCGAATGCGTTCGCGCCGAGCGCGGGGCGGCGCCTTGATGATTCCAATGTCGGTGCCGGTCATGACCTCATCGGAGGTTTTGGAGAAGGTGCCATCGGCCCCTTACCACCGCATACCCCGGAACGTGCCGTGGTGGCCCGAAGCCTGAAGGCGACCGCCCGATCCGGTTCTCTTCCGGAGAGGACGGTCGCCTGCGGGCGGAAATCAGTGCGGTCAGCCGCCGAGTAGACCGGCCAGCAGCCGGTAGCAGGTGGCCAGGATCGCGACCAGTCCCAGGATCCCGAGGACGTTCTGCCAGGTCCGGTTGCGCATGTCTGCCATGAGTCCCTTGTTGTTGGCCAGCACGAACAGCAGCACGCCGAGGATCGGCGCGAACACCACGGTGAGGGCCTGGGCGAGGATGAGCAGCTGAACCGGTGACTGGCCACCGGCCACCAGGGTGACGGCGAGCCCGAAGGCGAGGACGGCGAGGATCAGCCACTTTACCCGGCGGTTGTCCAGCGCGTTGCCCCACCCGAGCCCGTCGGACAGGAGGGTCCCGCCAGCGGTGGCGTTGGCGACCATCGAGGAGAAGGCGGCGGCGAAGAAGCCCAGCGCGAAGATCTTGGATCCGACCGTACCGGCCAGCGGCTCCAGGACGCCGGCGAGCTGGGCCAGCGTCGCGGCTTTGGTGCCGGTCTGGGTGGTCGCCGTGGCCGCGACGATGATGACCAGGATCGTCATCAGGCCCGGCGCTACGATGCCGGGGACGGTGTCACCGACTGTGATCATGCCGTACTGGTCGCGGGTGAGTTTGCGTTCCCGGACGGCGTACCCGGTGTAGAAGGCGGCGTTGATGGAGAAGTTGGTGCCGACCAGCGCCACTAGCAGCAGCCCGACACCGCTGGGAACGGTCGGCACCAAGCCGGCGCCGGCGGCCGCCCAGTCCGGGCCGGTCAGGACCGCCGAGGCGAGGAACCCCGCCGCCATCAGCGCTACGATGGCGATCATGGCGCGTTCGAACACCGAGTAGTAGCGGCGGGCGAACACGACGCCCGCCACGAGCAGGGTGCACACCAGTGTCCAGATGCTCGGGGGCCCGCCGAACAGCAGCGACAGCCCGAGACCCGAGCCGACCGCGTTGCCGACGGAGAACATCAGTGTGATGCCGAAGACGCCGAACCCGGCGATCGTGCCGACCGGCCTGCCGAGGACGTCCTTGACGGTGCCGATGAGTGACTTCGACGAGCGCAGCGCGATGCGGACGCTCATGTCGGTGAAGGCGAGCATCAGCACCGTCGAGATGGCGATGACCCAGATCAGGGTGTAGCCGTAGCCGGTGCCGGCCTGGACGGCCGACAGCAGATTGCCGGGCCCGAACTGCCAGGCGCCGACGATGAACGCCGGCCCCATGACCGACACGAGGCGTAGCCATTTGCTCCGGCCTGGGGGGTGCCGATGTCCAGCGGTTTCCAGATCGGCGCTCGCTGCCGGGGGGATGTTCGGGGGGTTGCTGGTACTGCTCATGGGCGTCATTCCTCGCGACGGTGAGCTGACTTAGGGTAACGCGTCGGGCGTCAGATGAGCTTGGCGTGCTGGAGGGCCAGCGTGATCTCTTCGGCGGCGGTGTCCGCCAGCGGCTGCAGCGGGGGCCGGACGGTCGCGTCCTTGAGGATGCCGCGGGCGACGAGGCCGAGCTTGAGCGCGACGGTCCCTTCCATGTGGGAGCCA
Source organism: Nonomuraea sp. 3N208 (assembly GCF_052245935.1). Taxonomy (NCBI): domain Bacteria; kingdom Bacillati; phylum Actinomycetota; class Actinomycetes; order Streptosporangiales; family Streptosporangiaceae; genus Nonomuraea; species Nonomuraea sp. 3N208. The sequence continues at coordinate 131,249 of NZ_JBQQBR010000011.1, forward strand.
CGGTGGTAGACCGCCTTGGTGAGCGGCAGCAGCCGGTTGTGGATCTCGCGTGCGCGGGGGTAGTCCTTGGCCTTTCCGGCGGCGATGAACTCGACCAGCGGCTCCGGGGCGAGGCCGCCGTAGCCGACGAGGGCGCCGTCGACGTCGAACATGGTGTGCAGCAGGTACTCGTCGTGGCAGGTGAGGATCTGCAGGTCCGGGCACTGCTCGCGGAGCACCGGCATCTCGGTGTCCCAGCGGCGCATGTTGCGTACCCCGTTCTTGGTGGCGACGACACCGGGCTGGGCCGCGATCTCCAGCTGGGTCTCCAGGTCGTAGGTGGCCTTGGTGGCATCGGGGTACTGGAACAGGATGCACTGCAGGCCGGACTCCTCATGGATGGCCCGGTAGCGCTCCTGCGGCGCGCCGGCCTGGAACCCGAAGCGCAACCAGCCGTGTGACGGGTAGACCAGCGCGCCGACCGCACCGGCGTCCGCGGCGCGCCGCGCCTCCAGCGCCGCGACCTTCGTGCCCTCGCCCGTGATGCCCGCAATGATCGGGACCTGGTCGCCGACCGCGTCGACGAGGGTGCGGATGAGCGCGACCTGCTCTTCCGCGGTCAGGTAGGTGCCTTCGCCGGCATGGCCGAGGCAGACCAGGCCCTTGACGCCGTCGACGGAGACCAGCCAGCGGGCCAGTTCGGCGTTGGCGGCGTGATCGACCTGGCCGTCGGGGGCGAAAGCGGTCACCGGGGCGGGAACCAGGCCGCGCAGATCCATGGGAGACATGTTCTCTTCCTCGCTGTAGGATCGTTCTCGGGAACGTTCCCATCGGACCATCTAAGGTGCGACGTCGTCAAGACTTGCTCATAACGTCGTTACGGTGGCATGTGTCGATAAGGAGGGCTCGTGGCTCAGCACCGGGAGGCGCCCGTACGCCAGGCAGCAGTGACCCTGCACGACGTGGCCGCCGCGGCGGGGGTATCCAAGTCGACGGTGTCGCGGATCCTGGACGAGCGGCTGCCGCGCTCCGACAGCAGCACCGCGCAGCGGGTCCGGCGCGTGGCCGAGGAGCTCGGCTATCGTCGCGACCAGTCGGCCGCGAGCCTGCGCCGCGGCAAGACGCTGACAATCGGGGTGGTGGTTCCCCGATTGACCGACACGGTCATGGCGATGCTGTACGAGTCGCTGGCGCACGCCTGCCAGCGCTCCGGCCGGTTCGCGATCGTGGCGACGACCGATGACGAGCCGGAGGCCGACCGGACCGCTGCCGAGGCCCTGCTCCAGCGCCGGGTCGACGGGCTGGTGCTCTCCACCGCTCGCTCCGGCGACGACTTCCCGCAGGAACTGGCCGCGCGCGGAGTGCCGTACGTGCTGGCGCTGCGCACCGACGGGCAGAGCCTGTCCTCGGTCGGCGACGACAAGCTCGGCGGCTACCTGGCGACCCGGCACCTGCTCGACCTGGGGCACCGGCGCATTGGCCTGATCGCCGGCCCGGGATACGCCTCCAGCGCCCGCGGCCGCGCCGAGGGCTATCGGGAGGCCATGGCTGAGGCGGGCGCCACCGTGGATCCGGCATGGGTAGTCACGTCGACGTTCGGGATAGAGTCCGGTGCCGACGCAGCGCGAGCGCTCATGAGCCTGCGACCGCGGCCGACCGCGGTGTTCGCGGTCAACGACAACACGGCCATCGGCGCCTTGTCGGCAATCGAGGGCCTCGGTCTATTCGTACCTCAGGATGTGTCGCTGGTCGGATACAACGACATCCCCATCGTGAGCCGTCTCTCGACGCCGTTGACGTCGGTGCGGGTGCCGTTCGACCAGATCGCCACCGCCGCGCTCGACCTGCTCATCTCGGGGCCAGCGCGCGAGCACGACCGGATCAGGGTGGCGCCCCCGACATTGATTCCCCGCCGTTCGACCACGACCGCCTCCCCCGATTGACCTGGCCTTCCGTCCTGGAAGACCATCAAGGGGCTCACGACGCAGGCAGGGTACGTACAGCCCGGCTTCCCGAGCATGGGCTCGAGATCAGCAGGTGCAAGATGACCTACATCGAGAAATTCTCGACAGGCGCACTGTCCAAGCGATGCCGTACCGTTCGGTCAGCACCCGGCGCAGTCGCCCCTTCTACTGCGGCGCGGATCCAGTCGACCGAGGTGTTAGGGACAGTACGGTCTTCGGCCCTGTCGCAGATAACTGGACAGGCCCTCACCAATATTTTTATCGCCTGGATGACCCAGGTGGCGGTCGGGTCAGCAGTGGTGCCCACCACGCGGACCCGCCTGGTGACGTGCTCGATGACGGCCAGAATGTATCGGCGCTGCCCGTCCATGGTGACGGTCTCGATGAAATCGCAGGCCAGAAGAGCCTCGGCTTGCGAGCGCAGGAAGTCGGCCCCACGTGGTGGATGCCCGCTGGGGCGCCGGATCAACTTTCCTGCTTGAAATCTCCCAGACGGTAGAAGGCACGACCTTGAAGCCGAAGGGTGCTTGCTGGGAGAGCGGGGCCGGGTGGCTCGGGCTCGGGTGGTGCGCAGCGGCCAGGCGCGTGGCTTCGCCGTACTCAACTGACGCGGCCGCGCAGCAGCGCGACCGCGGTCTGTTGGTCCAGGGCGGGGACGAAAGTTTGCTAGCGGGCCAGCGCGGAGGCGCTCATCCCGGCCGCGGTGGCCACCACGCCCAGGTCGATCCGCGCGCTCAGCAGTTCGACGATCCAGGAGGAGCGCAGCCGGCGCACCGACAGGGCGGGCAGTCCGCCGGTCGGGGTGTGGCGGGCCGTCCAGGAGCTGAACAGGTTCTTGGCATGCCGGGCGACGCGCCCAGGCCGGAACACAAACTGCCGCCGGGCTGGTCGGAGGCACTGCCAGGACGTCCTCCCAAGCGGCGCGGCATACGATCAACCGCTGCGTGCCGGGGACGGTGACCACGACCGCGCCGGAGTCCAGACGACGCAGATGTTCGGTGCGGACGGCGGCCACCTCACCGTACTGGGGAAGTGTTCTTATTCGAAGGGTGCGGTATTCGGCGAGATGTCGGCGTACGGGTTCAAGTGCAGGGGCGAGTACGAGTAAACGGGCCCTGAGATGATCAGCGCGTCGCGACGCCTTCCGCGGGTGGTGCTGATCATCTCGACACGGCTCCGAGGTCCTCGTTCCGGCGATGCGCCCGTCTACGACTGGGCGGCGGCGTTCGGCGGCCGGGACCCGAGATGGCGGGCGATCTCCACCTCCCATGACCGCAGGAAGTCCGGATAGTGCTCGGCGAACTCGCGGAGAGGCCCCTGGCCCTCTGGCGTGAGTGCGGTCAGGCCATACGTGACTCGTACCGTGCTGGCGCCCTGCCCATCCGCGTCCACCTCGACGGTGACGGTCCCGGCCCGGGAGCCGGGCGTCACCCTGGCGTACGAGACGCGCCGTCCATGCTCGCGCTCGACCACCACCCAGATGGTCCGCTCGCCGTGCGCGCCGGTCTCGAAGACCGTGCCGGGGGCGGAGTCATCGCTGGTCTTCACCTGGAAACGGGGCCGCCACCCGGCCACCCACCGTTCCTCGCCGCGCGGCGTGAACAGCGTGAACGCCGCCTCGGGCGGCAGCGCGACCGCCAGCCGTCCGGTGAGTGTGTACTGCGCGCCGCTCATCGCTCGGTCAGCCGGTGCGCATCGGCGGATGTCAGTGTCAAGCCGTACACGGCCTTGAGCTGCTCGATCTTGGTCAGGGTTGCGGGCGTGAATGGCGCCTTGCCGTCGAAGGAGTGCAGCGCGATGCCCTCCACCAGGTCGCCGAGCGAGATGTCGAGGTACTCGGCCAGTCCCTTGAGCACCTTGAGCACGTTCTTCTCGAGCCGCAGGCCTGTCTGAGTGCGTTCGACTGTTACCATGGTAACAATGTACACCCGCCGACGACGCGCGCCTGCTTGTTGGTGAAAGAAGCTCCAGTGGGCATGGTGCGCTCCTCCTGTCGTCTTCCAACTGCCCCGTTGGCGGCCTCCTTGGCGCGGCAGCCTCCCGTGATCCGCTTCAGGGCGGCCGCGATGTGCTGCGGGTCGTCGCCAAGCGCGGCGTTTCTGACAGCTCTGTACGTTTACTGGCTCTGTCGCTGATCTTGTGACGTTACGCACCCACGTGGGATGGGTGATGACACGCTTCGTGCGTTCGTGAGCCGGTCAGGGGATCCGCAGTCAGTACCAGCGACTGAATGCGGTGGCACCGGATCCGGTCTCCGCCACGAACTGAAGAACCCGCAGTGGCGCGTCAATGAGCTCCGCCGCATCGAAGTCGGGGGCGTCGCCCATCGCGGTCATCCAGGCGGTGATCCGGCTGAGGACCTCGCTTCGCTGTGTGGTGGAGAGGAGGAGGGCTTCCTCAACTCGGGGCAGGGCGGTCCGAACCTCCTCGGCGGACAGTAGGAAGTCGCCAAACCAGCCCGGGTACACCGCTGATCGTTCTGCGCCGAGGCCGTAGCACAGGGCTGCAGCCGGGTTCGCCTTGCGGGCAGTCGCGACGAACAGACCGGCGCCCTCTGTCTCGGGCATGAGCGTCATGCTCGCGTCCCGCATGGCTTCCGTCGCCTCGGTAGGCGCGTTGGCGTCGTCGATGAAGTCCGCGAATCGCCGGGCGGTCGGCGTGGGTATCAAGGGGCCGGAAGGGTCCGCGGGGTGCTCGAAGAAGGGCTCTTGGTCGCCGCCGTTCGACCACCACGCAAGCGTCTCGCCAAAATCCGGCGGCCTCTCCCCGTCGCCTGGCTGTACGAGATGGATGTAGCGATCCGGTAGAGTCCGGGCCTCTTCATCAGGGATGGCACCGACCACCCACAACCCTGTTGAGCCCACGATTCACACCTCTCAATCTGCTCGGCGACTCTATCTGCCGGCGTCAGTCTCGAAACAGGATCTTCTTCCTGAGAAGGTCGAAATTCGCGCGGCCATATCCCTGCCGCTTGATCAGCTTGACTCGCGTGTTTGTCCTTCGGCCTGCCCGGAACTCCAAGACACCGACAGGCCTGCGGTCACGGCGTCCAGGTCGAGAGCAAGGCCGTCGGCGTATTGGACGAGCGAGGGCAGGCCGCTGCCGCGGACGTCGTTGATCCATGCCGGGAGCCGGTCCCCGCGCAGGTCGCGCGTCATGGTGGCGAAGCTGCGCACGTGCCGGGTGACGGCGTCCAGTTCCGGGCAGGCAGCGCGGATGTCCTTCAGCGTCAGGGCATCGTCGGGGCGGAGGTCATCGGGATGGATCATGATCCATCGGGTGACCGTGCGCGGACGCGGGAGGGACGGGGTGGCGGCGGGGCCACCGCTTTGCTCTTCAGCAACCGGACGTACCAGTAGATGAGAGGTGGCAGGGCAGGCGAAATCCGGGCTCGACGCCTCCCCAAGAGACCTCGTTCGGGTTACTCTCGGAGACGAGGGAGCCACTGTCGGTAGCTCTGCTGGTCGCTCACGCAACCTTGGGTGCCGTCGAGGGCCTAATCTCGGCGGCACCCTCTCGTTCACGGCATGACCGTGATCAGGCATGGGCGATCAATCGGCCTCCCCGTCCGGTGCGTCGCCGTTGATCCCGGCGGCTCGCATAGAGACCGTCGGCTTCCCGGCACAGCCACCCGTCGCTGCAACCACGACGGGCCCTCATCGAACTGATCAACCAGTGCGCAGGAGGAAACCGACCCTGAGCGGCAGCTGACGGCCTGCGAAACGCCCGAAACCCTGGGACTCCTGGCCTGATCAGTTCACGTCACCGGAGGTTCGTGGCATTGGCGGACCTCCACCGGTTCGCCGGCTCCCGCGACGATCTGACGGGCGAGCTCCAGCGCTCTCGTCTCGTCCGCGACGTCCACCAGCCACCAGCCGGCCAGTGATTGGCTGGGCTCAGCGAACGTGCCGTCGCGCACGGCCACCGCGCCGTCTTCGAGACTGACCACCTTCGCATGCGGCGCGAGTGCCAGCCCTTCATCGGCAAGCAGTTCACCGGACCTCTTCAGCCCTTCGGTGAACTCGATCATGAATTTGATCATTTGCCGGACCCATTCCTGAGACTTGCCGCTCAGGACGGTTTCGTCGCCGAACTGCATCAGCATGTATTTCATTGCTTCCTTCCGGGGTGAGTACCTGGTCGACTTCGTGCGATGGTGACAGGACCTCCGGCCCGTCCCCTCGCCAACGCGTCGATCGCGCACCGCCGGAATCGACATGGCTCCCGAGGCAACTTTCAGGCGTCATGGAGCGAAGCGGCACCGGTCTCCTGCGGTTGCGTGCCCGGAGGCTGCGGTAGCAGGAGGTGCGCACCATGCGTGTTCGCTTGGCGTCCGGCATGCCGTGCCGCTCTTTGGTTGCTACGGTCCTCGGTCGTGACAGACGACGATGGTCCCAGGCGAGATCTGACAGCTTTGGCGGTTCCTCGGTGGGGCCGGCTGCTAGCGACCGGCGACCATTACGGGCCCTACCGGCTGATCGATCCCGAGGGCGCGACCGTGGAGCCGATCGCGGTCTACTTCCAGGAGCTGTTGGCGGCTGGGAAAGCCTCATCGAGGGTGGGTTCCTACGGGATGGATCTACTCCAGATGGTGGCGGTTTCTGCGGGCAGTAGGGATGTCCCTGGGACCGAGCCACCCGAGTGGAGGCCAGGGACTTCAGCTGGCTCTCAAGCCGGAGCCCTGCGCTTCCTCGTCCGTGAAACGCGCATCCGCCGCAACGACGAACCGATCGCCGACCTCACCAACGTGATCGTCGTCCGGGGGCAGGAGGCATGAGCGTGGACCTGACCGTGGGCGCGGAATCATGACGAGGGCGGGGAGCGGGCCGCGCATCCGCCAAGCGATGATCCAGTACGGAAGAAGACGGTGACGGTGTCCCGGCGCCTCGGCGAAGACACAGTGCTGACCACGGCCGCGGAAGTTCGCACACCGCCATATTTGTAAGGCGGCTTGCGAAAATTTCGTAAGCCGCCTTACGATCTCTGGATGATCAACGCAGAACGGCTGTCGTACGACGAGCTCGTGGAGTTGCGCGGCGTCCCTTTCTCCGTCGAAGATGCCCGCGCCCGCTGGGGCTCGCTTGTGGAGGGGGCCAGGAACGGCAGGACCGCCATGATCACCCGCGAGCACTGGGAGTGGGCCGGGCTGGTGCCGCTGTCGAAGGTAGGCGGAGTATGGACCGGCCTGCCCCTCGTGCCGGTATCGATCGCTCGGTCCAAACTCGGCGAACTCGTCCGCCAGGTCGCCGACCCGCACGGAGAGCCCGTGCTGCTGGGCCGCCACCGCACCCCGGTCGCCGGCCTGGTCGCGGCCCATGTCCTGCTGGACAGGGCCGCTCCCTCAGACCATCCGGCCGCCGACGCGTTGCTGATCGGCGGCCACACCATCACGCTCTCCCACGATCCCGCGGAAGGGCTGGTCCTGGCCGTCGCCCACGATCAGAACGGCGCAGAGGCCTCGGCCGGGGCGGGCCGCAACGCTCGTGAGGCGCTGCGCGCCCTCGCCGAGCCGCCGCCGTGGAGTCAGCCGGACTGGCCAGCGGACGGCATGACGAGCGCGCCCGGACAGGGGTAGACGAGCGGCTTGGGTTCGTCCTGGCCGGAGGTGCACGAGGGTGGTGCCCGCCCTTGGCGCGGATCGGCACGGCCCACTATGCGGAGGTCGTGGCGAACGCGTCGCACGAGCTGCGTACGCCGCTGACACTAAGCAATCACGGCAGAGTACCCCCGGTCCAGCTCGGGTTGGTACGGTGACGGTCAGGGGCGAAGGTCGCCGGGATCACTCGCTCACGGGGCATACCTTGCTCTGTGGCAGGGACAACCCGTAGGTGAGCAGCATGGCCTTATCGGCCAAACACGGCTGGTAGACGACCGAGCCGACTCCTGGCTGCCGCTTCAGCTCGCCGACCACCTCGGCCGGTTCGGACCCGGGCTTCAGCAGCAACCTGAATGCTTCGCGCATGTCCTTCACTTCGGTGGCCTTGAGGAGCGTCTTGTTCTCGCTGAACTCACGCCGGAACTTCTCGTAGGCCATCTGCTGGTCCTCGAAGACGTACGACTCGACCTCGGGCATGGCGTCGATCAGCTTCCTGATGGCCGCCTTCTGAGCCTTCGTCGTCTCCTTGCCGTTCTTGGTGATGATGTCGTTCTTGCCGTGGGTCTCGCGCTCGGCATCGCAGGTGGGCTCGGGGAATCGCTTGTCGCAGAGGAAGACGCTGACCTTTGGTTCCTGCAGTGACCGCAGTGACTCCTCTTCCTGGGAAGTGGCTCTGTTGGCGACGCTCTGGATCCCGGGCATGCCGTTGAGCGTCTTATGCACCGCCTCCGCATCGGACTTCTTGAGCTGCAAGCGGAACGATGCCGGCAGGTCGGTGATCTCGACGGAGTCGAGCACCGCCTTGTTGTGCGCGAAGTCGGCACGGAAGGCGCGGTAGGCGGTGGCCTGGTCAATGAAGGACACGCTTTCGACCGGTGGCAGTGACTTCACTTTCGCCTCGATTGTCTTCACCTCCTCTGGGCTGACGTTGCGTCCCTGGCATGGCGACTTCTTCGGCGCTGACTTCGAGCACAGGAAGACGGATATCTCCATCCGGTCGCTCTGGGCTGGTTCCGGCCCCGTCGCCACCACGTGGTCCACGCTGCCGGCGCCGCCTAGCCCCACGGCGGTCGCCGCCCCCGCGAACACCACGACCGCCGCCACGGCCACCAGCCGGAGATCCACTCGGAACCGCCGCCGTTCGGGGGCCCGAAGCGGCCTCAGAGTGGTGGGGTCGATCGTCGCCCCCGCCTCCGTGAGAGCCTTACGCAGTCTGTCTTCCACCGGACTGTTCATGAATTCTCCCCAAGTGTCCGGGCGAGGGCGGCCAGCGCTCTCGCGATCGTGGACCTGACGGCGCTGGCGCTGATCCCCATGGTTTCGGCGATTTCCTGGTCAGACAGATCGAAGTAGTAGCGCAGCGTCAGCGCCTCGCGCTGCCTGCGCGGCCGCGCGCGCAGGGCGAGGAAGACCTCGCGCCGCTCGTCGCCGACGATGGCGGCGCTCTCCGCCGACCAGACAGGCGGCTCGTACGGCACCGCCCGCCGGAACGCCATCGCCCGCCGGCGCTGCACCGACCGGCAGCCGTTGAGCACCGCGGAGCGCACGTAGGCCAGCGCCTTGTGACTGTCTCGCAACCTGGCCCGGCCGGCGTGTGCACGCGCGAACGCCTCCTGCACGACGTCCTCAGCGGTCGCCTGATCGCCGACCATGATCAGGGCCAGCCGTGCGAGGCCCACATGATGCTCGGCGAAGATCGACGCCACGTCGACCCGCTGCCGCGCCAGGGCCTCTTCTTGAGTGAGTAGTTCACCTTCCATGTAGCAGAGACGCTTGGGGGCCTCATCTGCTGCTTCCGTCACCGGATTATCTTCCGCCGACCCGCAGACGCCGCGTCTCGATTCCACTCATCCCGTGCCCGACACGCAGGCCTTTGCTCTGGAGCACGTTGGTCTCGCTACGCACTATCGACGGCCCGTTCCAGTGCCGCCCCACAAGAAGAGCCCCGCCAAGCGTTGGAGTGACTCTCATTCCGCCGTGGCTTCTTCCATGGCGTCGGCCACGATCTGCCCGAACCCTGCCACCAATACCGCGGCCTGATCCCGTTGCCGCCCACCCCCGAAGGCAGCACATGCACCCGCCGCCTGCCGCTTTCGCCGGCAATCGCCGCGGCGTGCCCGCTGTTCCGACCGACCCTGTGCCGCCTGGTGGCGGCGAGCGCTGCCGGGTTACCTGCCGCGCGGTGAACGCGAGAGACCTCCACGGACGGACCGATCACGAGGCGGCCCAGTGCGGCGCGCGTCGGTAGTCGGCTTGTCAGCGGCCGGTGGATCCGTCGATCTGCTCGCGGAGGATGTCGGCGTGGCCGGCGTGCCGGCCGGTCTCTTCGATCATGTGCACCAGGGTCCATCGCATCGATGGTGCCGGCCCTGGGCGCGGGGGTCGCGGGGCGGGAAGAGCCAGATCTGGGCAGGCGTCGATGACCTGGTTCGCTCGCTCGACGGTCTTGCGGTAGTCGGCGAGCACGCCGTCGATGGTGTCCTCCGCGGACGGCCGCATGGTCGCGCTCCAGTCGCCGACATCCTTACCGAGGAAGTAGAACCGTTCGACGAACGCCAGATGCTTGACCAGCCCGAGAAGGTTGGTGCCCGAGGGCACTCCGCCCGTTCGGACCTGCGGTTCCGGCACGCCCGCAACCTTGTCCGCGACCGCGTTCCGCAGATAGTCGAGGAAGCCCCGCAGGGTGGCCTTCTCGTCGGCGCCGGTCCGCGGAGGCGTGGTGTCCTTCGCCCGCGTCCTGGATCGTTGCGCGTGGTTTCGTGGCATCGAGTCGCTCCGTTCCGACGTGACGTCGTGTGGTTCAGCGGTCATGCGGCGGTTCGCTGGACGAGCAGGATGTTGTCGATGACGGTGGCGGTCTCACCAGCGGGTCCGGTGGCCTGGCGGCGGGGCATGTCGGCGCGCAGGACGGACCAGTGCGCGGGGTCGAGATCAAGTTCGGCGGCGATCTCGGTGGGTGTGGGGTAGTGGGTGTCGGGGTCCTGGTTCCACGACCAGGGCGCGGTGGAGCCGTGGTCGACGATCAGCAGCAGACCGCCGGGGTGCAGGGCCCGTGCGGCGGTGCGCAGGACTCGGCTGCGGAGCAACGGGAACGGGGTGTGGAAGTACTGGGCGGAGACGAGGTCGAACTGGCCGGCCGGGAAGCTTCTGGCCAGATCGTGCTGTTCGGTGGCGACCCGGTCCGCGACGCCGAGATCGCGGGCGCGTTCCCGCACCCGTTCGACGGCGGTGGTGGAGATGTCCACGGCGGTGACGTGCCAGCCCCGCTGGGCGAGCCAGATGGCGTCGCCGCCGGCGCCGCAGCCCAGATCCAGGGCGGCCCCGGGGCGCAGTGGTGCGGCGGTCTCGGCGAGCAGCGGGTTGACGTGTGCGCCCCAGGTACGCCGGGTGCGGTAGTGCCGCTCCCAGAACAGCTCGGCGTCCTCGTCCGCCACGCCCTGGTCGCCCGCGGCGTCGGCGGTGGCGTCGGCGGTGGGTCGTCGGCGTCGGGTGGAATCCATCTGAGTTGCCCCTTCGTCGGCCGGCGTGCCGAGTGTGATCCGATACGCACCTTCGACGCCGGTGATGTACCGACAGCATCGCCACCGCCGTTTCCTACTTGCAAGAAAAGTTGCGGATCCGCATTATCAAGGCATGGATAACCCTGCAGGAGACGTTTTGGCCGGAGTGGGGCCGCGTCTGCGTGCCCTGCGCCGGGCGCGGAGCGCCACTCTGGCGGCGCTGGCAAACGAAACCGGCCTCACGGCGAGCACCCTGTCCCGTCTCGAGAACGGCAAGCTCCGCCCCACGCTGGAGCAGCTACTGCCGCTGGCCCGGGCGCACGGCGTCCCGCTCGATGATCTCGTCGCGGCGCCGCCCACCGGCGACCCGCGCATCCACCTGCGGCCAGTGCGACGATCCGGGCTGGTGATGGTGCCACTGACCAGGCGGGCGGGCGGTATCCAGGCCTACAAGGTGATCTATCCACCCGCCGGCCGAGCGCCCACGATGAACCTGCAGACCCACGAGGGATACGAGTGGTTCTACGTCCTCAACGGACACGTCAGGTTCGTGCTCGGCGAGCAGGAGTTCCGGCTCAGCATCGGCGAAGCCGCGGAGTTCGACACCCGCATACCACACTGGATCGGCAGCGCCGACAGCCGGCCCGCGGAGCTGCTCACCCTGTTCGGCGCGCAGGGAGAGCGCGCCCATCTGGCACCGTACAAGCACTGACCAACTCAGCCCTCCGGCTGCTGCATCTGGAATTTGTTGTCATGAACGAGCGTGCGGATTACGCGGGTTCGTGGATTGTGGACGGCACTCACCGGGGTTCTTAATAGGCCCACTTCTGGTTGGCGCCACCGTGGCAGTCCCAGATGATCAGTTGTGTCCCGTTGGCGCTGGAGCCGCCCGACGCGTCCAGGCAGCGGTTCGACTGCGGATTGCGCAGTGACCCGTCCGCCTGGGTCGTCCATTTCTGGGCGCCGCCGCCGTTGCACGTCCACAGGTGGACGATCGTCCCGTTGGCCGTCGCGCCTCCCTTGACGTCCATGCACTTGCCCAGCGCTCTGATCGTGCCGTCGCCCGGCAGCGTCCAGGCCTGCGCCGCCGTGCCGTTGCAGGTCCACAGCTGGATCTTCGTGCCGTCGGCCGGGTTGGCGCCGTTGACGTCGACGCACTTGCCGCCGACGCCGGCGATCTGCCCCTGGCGAGGACCGGAGCCCGCTGCCTTGATCCGCACGTTGCGGAACGACACGTGATCGGCGTCGCCGTGGTTCTGCAGCCCGATGTGTCCCTGGGCGAGGCTGCGGGCCGGATCGGTGTTGGTGAAATCGTTGATCTTCACGCCGTTGAGGAAGACCTGCAGCCGTTCACCCTCGACGAGCAGCTCGAAGGTGTTCCACTCCCCTGGCGGATTCAGGGCCGTGTCCCTGGCGGCGGTGTCCGGCCCCTTGAACCCGTAGATCGCACCGGTGGTCTTGTCAGCCGCGTCGGTGGCGTCGATCTGCACTTCATAGCCGTTGTTCACCGCCGACCACGGGTCATCGCCGACCGGGAAGCCGACGAAGACGCCGGAGTTGTCGTCGCCGGTGAGCTTCCAGTCCAGCTTGAGCGAGTAGGAGCCGAACTCCTGGGCCGAATACCAGTACAGGCCCATCCCGCCGAAGGAGCTCAGCGTCCCGTCGGCATAGGTGAATCCTCCCGGGCCGGCCTGCTTCCATCCGGTGGTGGTGTCGAGCAGCCTGGTGTAGCCGTTCTCCGGACGGCAATCGGCCTTCGATTCCCCCGCGGCATAGCGGATGCCGCCGAGCAGATGTGCGCGGAAGGCGGCCTCGGCGTACGAGCCGATCGTGTGCCCGCCGCCGGTGTACCAGGAACGCCCACCCTGGTACGGCTGGCACCAGGAGATCGGGTGGTCGCCCATGTCGCCGCCGGAGTAGCTGCCCTCGTTCAGTGTGGCGAGCACGTGCAAGTCGGGGCGAGGGTTGGTGCGGTAGTTGTACCACTCGTCGGTCCTGGTCCAGGTCGCGGGCAGATGCCCGGTGGAGGCGTGGGCGCGATCTTCCACCCTCACCTGGGCCTGCTGGATCGCCGGATGGCTGCGGAAGTAGGCCCCCACCAGGCCGCCGTAGAACGGCCAGTCGTACTCGGTGTCGGCGGCCGCGTGCACACCGGCGAACCCGCCGCCTCCCTTGATGTAACTCTCGAAGGCCGTCTGCTGGGTGTCGTTCAGCACGTCGCCGGTGGTGTTGAGGAACACCACCGCCTTGTACTGCGCCAGGTTGGACGCGGTGAAGGCGGTGCCGTCCTCGGTGTGATTCACGGTGAAGCCGTTGCCTGCGCCGAGGTCGCGGATCGCCTGTACGCCGGCGGGGATCGAGTCGTGCCGGAAACCCGCCGTTTTGGAGAAGACCAGGATCTTGTACGGCTCCGCCTGCGCGGGAGCAGTGAGCAGCGCGCCGGCCAGCAGGACGGCGCCGGTCAGGATTGCCATACGTCTCATGAGCACGTCCGTTTCGGGGTGTGGCCGGCGGCATCTGGCAGGCGCCGCCGGCCGTAGCGAGTCGTCCGTCAGCTGATCCGGGTGAGCTTCCACTGCTGGTTGCTGCCGGTTCCGCAGGTGTACTGGATGAACTGGACGCCGTCGGCCGTCGAGCCGCCGGGCACGTCCAGGCACTTGCCGCTGTTGACCGAGACGATGCGGAAGGCGCCGCCGGCGGCGGGTTCGAACTTCCACTTCTGGTTGTTGCCGCTCCAGCATCCCCACTGCTGGATCAGCGCGTTGTCGGCGGTGGAGGCACCAGTGACGTCCAGGCACTTGTTGCTGTGGGCAGCGGCCAGGGTGAAGGCGCCGCCGCCCGCGTCGGTCGCCTTCCACCGCTGGTTGGCGCCGCCATTGCCGGGCCACTGAACCACGGCGGCGCCGTCAGCGGTGGAATTCCCGCTGACGTCGGCCACCTTGCTGCTGTGGACGGCGGTCAGCGTGTAGACGCCGCCGTTCACCGGGCCCGAGCCGCCGCTGCCGGGGACGCCCACGCCCGGCCCGTTGACCGTGAAGGAGTCCAGGTCGAACGGCGAGTTGACCGGGGACTTGAAAACGGCGTACAGGGTCTTCGTGCCACCGGGATCGGTCACGGGTACGGCTGGCAGTGACACGTAGGTGTCCCATCCGCCGGTGCTCGGGACTGTCTGGCCGGCGACGAGCGGACCGGTGGGCGAACCGCTGCGCAGTTCGATCGAGCCACCGTTGTTCGCCGGTGAGGAAACCCGGAATGACACCGAGGTGATGTTCTTGAGGTCGATTGGGTCGAAGGCGATCCAGTCGTTGTTCGAGACGTCGCCGATGCGCTTGCCGTTCTCGGCTCCGGCCTGGTCGACCACCCGGATCCCGGACGAGCCGGTGAAGTGTTCGGCCTGCTTGTGCATCGGATGAAGCTTCACATTGGCCGTTCCGACCAGGCCTCCCTTGTCGGTGTACTTCGCCAGCAACACATGGAAGAAGTCGGCGGTCGCATCGTGGCCACCGTTGTCGGTGGAGAATGAGCCGGTGCAGCCGTTGACCGTGCTGACGTCGTGGCTGTGCTCGTCATGGCCGATCGCATACAGCACCGAGACCTTGGAACAGTCGATCGCGGTGCCGTCTTCGGGATCGGTGACCTTCACCCGGTAGTTGATCGTGTGGCCGGAGCCGAGGAATCCGCCGTTGGGCGGGTCCTCGAACAGGACGCTCGGCTTGGTGTTGCCGACGGTGATGTCGGTGGTCGCCGAGCCGGTCTTGCCGCCGGGGTCACGGACGGTGAGCCGCGCCGTGTACGTGCCGTTGGCGGTATAGGTGAAGGCAGGGTTGGCCGCGGTGGAGTCTGTGGTGCCGTTCCCGTCGAAGTCCCAGGCGTAGGTGAGCGCGTCGCCGTCGGGGTCCGCGGACCCGGCCGAGGAGAAGGTGACCTGCAGCGGCGGCTGCCCCGAGTCCGGAGTGGCCGCGATCTTCGCCAGCGGGGAACGGTTGCCGTTGACGTAGTCGACCCGGTAGACGCCGTCGTCGGGGTGGTCCTCGAACCAGCCGATGCCCCAGTCGAGGTAGTACATCGCGCCGTCGGGCCCGAAGTCCATGTCCATCGGCGAGCGCAGGTTCAAGCCGGGCACAAAGTTGTTGATCTTCAGCAGGTTGCCGCTACCGTCCAGCCGCATCTCGCGGATGTAGTTGCGGCTCCACTCGAAGAAGAACGGCGTCTTGTCGTAGTAGGCGGGGAACTTCCGCTCGGAGGTGCTGGCGGCGTCGTAGCGGTAGAAAGGTCCGCCCATCGGCGCGGCTCCGCCGCTGGTCCCCATCTCCGGGTACGGAGAGCCGGCGTGGTAGTCGTACCAGACGGTAGCGGCCTTGGCGGCGGGCAGGGTCTGCAACCCGGTGTTGTTGGGCGAGGTGTTGACCGGTGCCGCGCAGTTGAACTTCGGTCCGGACGGCCCGCTGGGGAAGGTGAAGTCGTTGAACGGCGTGTTGGCACCGATGCAATAGGGCCAGCCGTAGTTGCCCGGCTCCTTGATCAGGTTCCATTCGACGATGCCTTCCGGACCGCGGTTGGCGTTGGCGGTGCCCGCGTCCGGCCCGTAGTCCGCGGCAGAAATCCAGCCGGTCACGGGATCCACGTTGAACCGGAACGGGTTGCGCCAGCCCATGGCGTAGATCTCAGGCTTTGTCTTGGCGGTCCCCTGCGGGAACATGTTCCCGCTCGGGATCGTGTAGCCGCCGTTCTCCTCGGGATGGATCCGCAGGATCTTGCCGCGCAGGTCGTTGGTGTTGGCCGCAGTGCCTTGGGCGTCGAACCGCTCGCGGCCCGGCCGCTCGTCGATCGGGGTGTACCCGTCGGACTCCGACGGTTTGATGTCGTCGCCGACGCCGATGTAGAGGTTGCCGCCGGGCCCGAACTCGATGTTCCCGCCGCTGTGGCCGGGTTCGGGCGTGCGCCAGCCCGGAATCTCGATGATCTTCTGCTCGCTGGCCATGTCCAGGGCGGTCCCTGCCGCGTTCAACGTGAATCGGGAGACCCGGACGATCTCAGCGGTGCCGGCGGGCGAGTAGGTGATGTAGAGACGTTTGTTGGTGGTGAAGGCAGGGTCGGCGGCGATACCGAGGACCCCGTCCTCGCCTCCGGTGTAGACGTTCAGCGTCGCCAGCGTGGTGGTCTTGTTCACGCCGCCCTCGCTGGTGATCATCTTCACCTTGCCGAGGCGTTCGACGTAGAAGACCCGGCCGTCGGCCGCGACGTCCAGGGCCATCGGCTGGGCGGGCTGGTTGTCGAGGGTGACCTTCTGGAAGCGGTTCGCAACCGTGCCGCCGCAGGAGCCGGCCTCGGCACCCGCGGCCCATGTCACGCCGCCCAGGATGTGCTGCTGGAACAGCGGCTCGGAGTAGGACGAGGCCTGGTGTCCCATGGCTGTTGCCCACACCTTCGCGGGCTGCCCCTCGCGGCACCACGAGATCGGGTGGTCGTGGCCCATCTTCGATGGGCCGGCGTCGTAGGTGGTCTCGTCCGCGGTCACCAGCACGTGGACGTCGCCGCGCAGGTTCTTGTCGAAGTTGTACCACTCCTCGGTGCGCACCCACCGGTCCGGCAGCCCTTTCGTCGAGGGGTGGACCTTGTCGGCGACCTTCGCCGTCCCCTGGACGGTGGCCGAGTGGGCGGTCATGTGCGCGCCACCCATCACGACCTGGTCCCACCAGGGGAACTGCGCCTCGATGTTCATGTCGGTCGTGTTGTGGATGGCGACGATGCCCTTGCCGCTCGCCACGTAGTTCTGGATGCCCTGGCGCTGGGCGTCGGTGTCCCAGACCATGCCCGAGTTCTGGAACATGATGATGGTGTCGTAGCTGCTCAGGGTGGCCGAGGTGAAGACGTTGGCGTCTTCGGACAGGTCGAGCTGGAAGTTGTTGTCCGCCGCGAGCTTCTGGAACATCGCGATGCCGGCGGGGATGGAGTCGTGCCGGTAGGCACCGGCGGCCGTCTTGGTGAACAGCAGCGCCTTGAACAGGGGCGCCGCCGCCTGCGCAGGCAGGACGGGGCTGAACAGGAGGGTCAGGGTGAGGGCGAGGAGGGCGGATAACTTCTTTCGCATGGGGTGTCCTGTCGGGCTAGAGAATCCACTTCTGGTTGGCGCCGCCGTGGCAGGTCCACAGGACCACCGGAGACCCTGCGGTGGTGGCGCCGTTCTTGACATCCAGGCACTTGCCACCGATGCCGGTGAGCGTGCCGTCGGGGTTGAGCGTCCATTTCTGGTTGGCGCTGCCGGAGCAGGGCCACGCGATGACAGGGGTGTTGTCGGCGGAGCTGCCACCGCTGGCATCCAGGCACAGGCCGGTGCCTGTGGTGACGGCTGCGGCCGGCCCGCCGAGGGTCCAGCGCTGCCCGGTGCCTTGGTCGCAGGTCTGGATCGTCGCAGGTGAGCCGTTGGCCGGCCCGCCCGCCAGGCAGCGGTCCGAGGCCAGGCCGACGAGGGCGACGGCCCATTTCTGAGCGGCCGAGCCGGGCACGCAGGTGCCGAGTTGTACGGCGGAGCCGTTCACGGTGACGCATTTGCCGCCGATGCCGGTCAGGGTGCTGCCGGTGGTGAGCGTCCACTTCTGGTTGGCGCTGCCGGAGCAGGTCCAGCCGATCAGCGGGGTGCCGTCAGCAGAGCTGCCGCCGCCGGCATCCAGGCACAGACCACCCTTGTTGGTCACGGCGCTGGAGGCCGGGTTGTAAGTCCAATCCTGGCCGGCCGAGCCGTCACAGGCCGCCGGCTGTACTGGGGTGCCCGGGGTGGGCGTGCTGCCGGCGAGGCCGGCGCACTGGCCGGTGGCTGGGTGGTGGAGCGGGTTGGCGGCCTTCTGGGCGGTGGTGGGGATAGTTCCGGTCGCCCGGTAGGTGTGGCCCGCCGTGGCGGTGAAGGTGATCCGGTCGCCGTCGCGGGTGGCGGTCACGTTCTGGCCGGTCGTGGTGTCGGCCAGGGTGAAGGCGCCGGTGAACATGGGGCTGCGTACGGCAAGCGGCCCGCTGTTCTTCGGGGTGAGGGTGAACTCCGCGCGGCCGTCGGCCTGCCAGGACGCGCCGACGGTCACGTCGCCGCGGGCCTTCAGTCCGGCGACGGAGCCGGAGCGCCACGCCGTAGGCCGAGCGGGAAGCATCCGGATGTCGCCGGTCTGGCTCTGCAGCAGCATCTCGGTCATGCCCGAGGTGGCGCCGAAGTTGCCGTCGATCTGGAACGGCGGGTGGGTGTCGAACAGGTTGGCCAGCGTGCTGCTCTTGAGCTGCTCGGCGAGCATCTTGTGGGCGTGATCGCCGTCGAGCAGCCGCGCCCAGAAGTTGATCTTCCATGCCTTGGACCAGCCGGTGCCGCCGTCGCCGCGCGCGGTGAGCGAGACCTTGGCCGCCTGGGTGAACTGAGGGGTGGTGGCGGGCGAGATCTGGTTGCCCGGGTGCAGGGCGTACAGGTGGGAGACGTGCCGATGGTCGTCGGTGCGGCTGTCCAGGTCGGCTTTCCACTCCTGGAGCTGGCCCCAGGAGCCGATCCGCAGGCCAGGGTCGAGCTTGCCGAGTGCCGTGGTGAGCCGGTCTTGGAGGGCGGTGTCGGTGTTCAGCTCTTTCGCGGCGGCCAGGGTGTCGGTGAGCAGCCCCCAGACGATCTGCTGGGCCATGGCGTCACCGGCGGTGAAGTCGCCGTGCTCGGGCGAGTAGCTCGGGGTGACGACCAGCTTCCCGTCGCGCGGGTCGGTGCGCAGGTTCGCCAGCCAGAACTCGGCCGCGCCTGTGAGCAGCGGGTAGGCCCGGTCGCGCAGGAAGGCTTGGTCCTTGCTGAAGCGGTACAGGTCGTAGACCTGGGAGGCGAGCCAGCCGTTCGCTTCGGGGAACCAGAAGGCCGTCGCCCAGTCATGGACCCCGGTGAAGCCGTACGGGTTGGTCTCGTTGTGCACGACCCAGCCGGGCGAGCCGAACATGTCCGTGGCCGACTTGGTGCCGGCGGCTTTCAGGTCCTCGACGAAGGCGGTGAACGGCTCGGCGGTCTCGGCGAGGTTGGCCTGCGCGGCGGGCCAGTAGTTCATCTGGAGGTTGATGTTGGTGTGGTAGTCGGCGCTCCACGGGGGCGAGGTGGAGTTGTTCCACACGCCTTGGAGGTTCGCGGGCAGCGACCCGGGCCGCGAGGAGGCGATCAGCAGGTACCGGCCGTACTGGTAGAACAACGCCTCCAACGCGCGGTCGTCAGGGGACACGCCTCCGGTATAGGCGGCGCGGAGCTGGTCAGTGGGCTTGTCGGGCAGCACCCCGCCAAGGTCCAGCCGCACCCTGTCGAACAGGGTCCGATGGTCGGCGACATGTGCGGCCCGCAGATCGGCATACGGCTTGGCCGCCGCCGCATCGACGGCCTGCGTCACTGCGGTGTGCGGGTCGGTGCCCCGATACGAGGGGTACTTCAGCGCGTAGTTCGTGCCCGCACTCATGACGAACGTGGCACTGTCGGCACCCGTGACCTTCACCTGGCCGCCCCCGCCGGTGACCGTACCGCCCTCGGCTTTGACCTGGATCTGCGACTCGAACGTCAGGCGATTGTCGGCCAGCGCACCGCGGATCGTCAGCCGTCCGCCGTTCGCGGTCGCGGTGAAGTCGCTGCGCGGGGACGTGTAGCGCAGGGTGAAGGAGATCTTGCCAGGCTGGTTCGCGGTGAGCCGCCCTGCCACGACGTTGCCGGGGTGGCTGGCGAAGTACTCACGGTCGAACACGGCGCCTGCGCTGGTGTAGGAGACCTTGGCGACGGCATCGTGGATGTTCAGCGAACGCCGGTACCCGGTGTAGGAGGGATTCGCGTCGGCCATGTCCAGGCGCAGGTCGCCGAACGTCTGGTGTGCTCCGTATCCGGTCCGCGCCTGCCCAAGCTTGCCCGCTACCCAGGTGGGGTCCGCCTTGCCGTTGGCGTTGATGGCGTCGACGACCTCCTTGATGGCCGTCGGGCGCGGCGAGGTCCAGTTGCCGTACGCGTATCCGGCCGAGCCGGGGCCGCCGGTCCACAGGGTCTTTTCGTTGAACTGCAGCTGTTCGGAGCCGACGCCGCCGAACACCATCGCGCCGAGGGCGCCGTTGCCGATGGGTAACGCCTGGGACTCCCAGGCCGATGCGGGCTGGGCGTACCACAGAGAGTCCGGCTCGACTGCGGCAGCGGCCGGCGCCGCCGGGGCGATCGGCGCCAACACCGATGCCGGAGACCACTGGGGACCGAACTCCGTCGTCGTGGCGAGCTGGCCGCTGGTCGTGGCGGCGGAGGCCGCCGGCGTCACGGTCACAACGCGGACCAGGCAGACGAGGAGGAGTAAGGGGAGGAGGGCGCGGGTGTGTGACATGGCATGACCTCTCAGGACAAAAGCGATCAGCTTGTGCTCGGCACCGTCCGGGCGAGGCGGCACGACCAGAACATGGTTCGGACGGCGGCGCAGTGTAAGGCCAAGGCTTGACGAAGCATGCCGGGCACCTATCCGCTGGGGGGTGGCGAGGTTAACGCGGCGTTTCGCCGTAATATAGGGCGCTTTTCGCCACTTGCCCAGAGCTTTCGCCGAAAATCGATGAAAGTCGCAGGTAGTTGAAGACAAAAGCAACAGTCATCACGCAGAGCCTCGAAACTGTCACCATGTGCACAGGCTGTCGCCGCTCACCGAATTGGGCCTTGAAAGCTCGTTCTTGCGCTGATAGCAAAGGATCTGCTCATATGTAGGCAAGTCCCTCACGGCCCACCACCGGTTCGCCGGTGTCTCCGTTCTTCAAACCGATCCACGACGTGGAGCTGCGGAGCTCTCGCACCTCCAGTCCCCGGGCGGCCTCCCGCGCAGGCACGAACCAACTGCGCACCCCCACGAGAGGCGATTAGACGGTGACAACAAGCTCGTCGGCGCGGCCGGACTTGGCCTCGCCGCCACGCTCGCACTTGCCGGCTGTGGCTCCGGTTCCGGAACCACAGCCGGTGGTGAGACCGAAGGCGGGCAGATGACGCTGAAGATGGTCGCCGCCGACTACGGCGACGGTCCCACGGCCGAGAACGCGGGCGCCGCGTTCTGGAAGGATGTCGTCGACCAGTTCCAGGCGGCCAATCCGAACATCAAGATCGATGTCCAGGTGATCAACTGGAACGACATCGACATGCAGGTTGCCACCATGGTGCAGAACAATCAGGTGCCCGACATCCTGCAGTCCGGCGACTACTCCGGTTTCGCCAAGGAAGGCCTGCTGCACAAGGTCGACGAGATCGTCTCGCCGAACGTCCAGCAGGACCTGCTGACCAAGTTCGCCGAGTACGGCAAGACCGACGGCACCGCCTACGGCCTGCCGTTCGTCTCCTCCGCCCGCGCCATGTTCTACAACAAGGACCTGTTCACCAAGGCCGGCAACGGCGGCGCCTACAAGGACGCCTCCGGCAAGTGGGCGATCAGCTCCCCGCAGAACGTCGAGACCATGACCTACGTCAAAGGCCTCGTCGACGCCGGTCTGACCACCCCGAACCCGGGCACCAAGGACCGCAAGACGGTCTGGGAGGACTTCGCCGCCGGCAAGGTCGGCACCCCAAGTGGTCCGAGGTCAACACCCAGATCAAACAGACCATGGGTGGCGCGGTGAAGGACCCGGCGAAGACGCTGGACGAGCTCCAGAAGGTCGCCGAGTCCGGCTGATCCATTGCCGGATCCGTACGGCTGCCGCCTGCCCACACGCCGTGCCCTCCTGGAGGTTTTGACATGAGAAAGTGGCGCGCCGCACAGGACCGGCACGTCCAGACGGCGCGCCGTGTCGAGAACCTCGGGCAACACGACGGGGGTGACGAGGTCGCCCGCTTCCGCGGCGACGGCGTTCCTGGCGTAGCAGGTCTACCACTCGGCGAAGCTCCCGTCGGCGTGCCGCCACACCGCGTTGCGCCACCGGTGCCCGAGCTCCGCGGCACGTCGTACCGCATCCTCGTCGACCGAAATACCCAGCCCCGGCGCGACGGGCCGATCGACGTAGCCATCGCTGAAAGCGAACACGGCCGGGTCCACCAGGTAATCGAGCAGATCGTTGCCGGTGCTGTAGGGGATGCCCAGGCTCTGCTCCTGGATGAGGAAGTTGGGCACCGCGAAGTCGATCTGAAGGCTGGCGGCCAGCGCGATCGGCCCCAGCGGGCAGTGCGGCGCCAGGGCCACGTCGTAGGTCTCGGCTGCGGCGGCGATGCGGCGTACCTCGGAGATGCCGCCCGCGTGCGACAGGTCCGGTTGCGCGACGGCGATCCCCGTGGTCAGCACGTCACGGAAGTCCCACCGGGAATACAGCCGTTCACCTGCCGCGATGGGGATCGAGGTGGACTCTGTGACGTGGCGCAGGTCGCGGGAGAACTCTGGAAGTACGGGCTCTTCGACGAACAGCGGCAGGAGCGGTTCGAGCAGCGGCAGGATCCGGCGCGCGGCCGCACTGGTGAAGCGGCCATGGAAGTCCAGTGCGATGTCCACTTCGTCGCCGACGGCTTCGCGCAGCACGGAAAGGCGGTCGACGATGGCGCGGGTTTCGGCCGCCCCGGGCACCGGCGACAGCGCAGCGGACACGTTGCATTTGACGGCGGTGAACCCGGCGGCGACCTTTGCCCGCGCATCGTCGGCCAGGTCGTCCGGGGTGTCGCCGCCGATCCAGGTGTACATCCGGGCCCGCTGGCGCACCGGTCCGCCGAGCAACTCGTGCACGGGCGCCTCGTGGTACTTGCCCTTGATGTCCCACAGCGCCTGATCGATGCCGGCGAGGGCACTGGACAGCACCGGGCCGCCCCGGTAGAAGCCGCCCTTCGCGAGCACCTGCCAGTGCTCCTCGATGTGCAGCGGATTCTTGGCGATCAGAAGTTCCATGAGCGTGGCCACTGCGGCCTGGACGGTCTCGGCGCGGCCCTCCACGATCGGCTCGCCCCAGCCGGTGATGCCCTCGTCGGTGTCGACGCGCAGGAACAGCCAGCGAGGGGGCACCAGGAACGTCTCAAAGCCGACGATCTTCATACGGGGGTCCTTTCGGTGGCCAGGAGGGCGGCTGCCAGGCTGCCGGCTTCGCGCAGCACCAGGGCGGCGCCGCCGCGGGCGCCCGCGCGTGCGCCGAGGTCAAGTTGGGCGGCGACGATGTCGACGTCGCGGACCGGGGTCATCGCGTGCCTGCGCAGGCTGGCGCGCATGGGATCCAGCAGCCGGTCACCAGCACGGGAGAGCTCACCGCCGATGATGATGCGTTCGGGGTTGAGCAGGTTGCACAGGTTAGCCAGCACGCGCCCGACGATCTGGCCGACATCGGCGATGACGCCCAGGCAAGCGCGGTCACCAGTGGCGACGGCCGCTTGCAAGTCTTCGGTCGTGGCGTCGGGGCCGAGGTGGACGCGTAGCGCGTGGAGCACGGCGGGGATCGCGGCGTACTGCACCAGGCAGCCCCGGTTGCCGCAGGGGCAGGCGGGACCATCGAAGTCGACGGAGACGTGTCCGAGCTCCCCCGCGCCGCCCCACGCGCCCCGGTGCAGCTTGCCGTCGAAGAACAGACCCGTGCCGATCCCGGAGGACAGTCCTATGTAGAACACGTGCTTCGCATCTCGGCCGGCACCCCAGGCGACCTCGGCGACGGCTTCCAGCCGGGTGTTGTTCTCCACGAGTACCGGCGCCGTCAGGCGCTTGCCGAACTCCTCGGCCACGTTGACTCCGGCCCACGCCTGGCCTGGCAAGGACGGTCCGACCACGCCGGTGCCGAGTTCTATCTGTCCGGGCACGCCCACGCCGACACCGATCAGCCTTCGGCGGTCCTGTCCCGCGTCCTCCAGAAGCGTGTCAAGCAGGTCGAGTCCGACGGCCAGACGCTGCTGCCAGGTGCTGTCAGCCGGTACGGCCCGGCCGGCATCGGCGACCGGCGTGCCGGCCAGGTCGGTGAGGTGGCCCCAGACATGGCGCAGGGTGAAGTCCAGGCCGGCGGCGCTGCCGGCCGTGGGGTTGACCGCCAGGAAGCCGCGGGCGCGCCCATCGACGCCCGGGTCCGGATGCTCGTCGTGCTCGACGATCAGCCGATTCGTCAAGAGTTCGGAGGTGATGGTGGATACCGATGTCCGCGACAAGCCCGACAAGCGTGCCAGCTCAGCACGGTGGCTTGGGCCACGCTCCAGCAACAGAGCAACGATGGCCTCCTGATTCGTCCGCCGCAGAGACCGAAGTGATCCACCACTAGGCATCGTCATGGTGCCTACCTTAGCTCCTCGATCCCCAATCTGCGTCAAGACTCTTGACATACATACGTGCTCGAAAAAGAATACCGGTCCAAGAGATGACGCATGTGTTACCGGAGGGGACCTTGGCCGTTCATGCTGAGACCCGCCCCACGGTGGTGGTCACCGGCGGGCTGGGCCGGGTGGCGCAGCTGATCCGTCCCACGCTGGCAACTCGCTATCGCCTCCGTCTGCTCGACCGGGAGGCGTACACCGCCGAGGAGTACGTCCGAGCGGATCTCACCGAACCGGGTGCCGCCATCGAGGCGCTACGCGGTGCGACGGCTCTGGTGCACCTGGCCGGGTCGGCCAATCCACGCATCGGCTGGGATCAGGCGTACCGGGCCAACATCGTCAGCACTCAGTGGCTCCTGGACGCTGCCGCAGCCACGGGAGTGCCTCGCGTGGTGCTGGCCAGCTCCGTGCATGCCATCGGAGAGTACAACCGCCCGCAGTACCGGCCGGTCCCGCACGACGTTCCTCCGTGGCCGTGTTGCCCGTACGGATTGAGCAAGGTGGTGATCGAGACGCTGGGCCGCCATCACGCCGAGTCGACCGGCGCCAGCGTGATCTGCCTGCGACTGGGCCTGGTCGGCTGGCCGCTGGTGGAGGAACGCCACCTGGGCATGTGGCTGTCTGATGGCGACGCCGTCCAGCTGTTCGAGGCAGCCCTGACCGCTCCTGTCCCCTACGGGGTTTACACCGGCGTATCCGCCAACTCCCGCCATCACTGGGACATTTCTCGAGCTCGCGATGAGTTGGGCTACCACCCCCGCGACGACAGCGAATCACAAGCCGTCGGTGCCGGCCCTCCGACCGAGGTGCTGTGCCGGCTGTTCGACGAGACCGAAAACACCATCCCTGGAGGGGGAGTCCGATGAGCACAACCCGACGTCGCACGCTGGCGGGGATCGCCGCGCTCGCATTAGGGGCGGTAGTGGCCGGTTGCGGTCAGCCCGGCAGCGGCGGCGATAACGCCGGCGCGTTCACCTATTGGTCGATGTGGCGGGCGGACGAGCCGCAGGCCAAGGTGATCAAGGCGGCCATCGACAAGTTCCAGGCCGAGACCGGCGTGAAGGTGACGGTTGAGTGGCAGGGCCGGGACGTCCGGCAGAAGATCGGTCCCGCGATCGCCGCCGGCAAGGCACCCGACCTGTGGGACCAGGGAGCGGACGTGGTCGCCACCACCGCGCTGGCCGGACAGGCCGCCGACCTGTCCTCGGTCTACGACTCCGAGGTGCCCGGAGAGGGCAAGAAGGTATCAGAGATCATCGACGCCAAGTACGTCGAGGGGCTGCCGAAGGACCCCGCGGGCGTCAACAAGTGGCTCGTGCCGTACGAGCTGGTCTCCGCCGGCTTCTTCTACAACGCGGCCGATCCCGACCTGGCCACGCCGCCCGGCACGTGGGAGGAGCTCATCAAGCTCTGCGACACCCTCAAGGCCAAGGGCAAAGCGTGCCTGGCCTCCGACGGCGATGCGGCTTGGGAGAACTTCCTGACCCTCGACTACCTGCTGGTCCGCGACAACGGCGCCGGCACTCTCAGGAAGATCTTCGAGGACAAGACCGGCGCCGGCTGGGACAACCCTGGCGTGCTGGAGTCGGTCAAGCGGGTGGAGCAGCTCGTCAAGGGCGGCTACCTGATCGAGGGGTACGACGCCGGCAAGTACCCTGCGCAGCAGACCAACTGGGCCAAGGGCAAGGCCGCCCTCCTCATGCAGGGCAGCTGGGTGCCCACCGAGGTCAAGCCGCTGGTCGGCGCCGGCTGGAAGACGGGCTACTTCCCGATGCCGACCACGAAGGGCGGCAACACCGAGGTCGATGCCATCCTGTTCGGCTTCTCGGTGCCGAAGAAGGCGAAGAACCCTGACCCGGCCAAGCGGTTCATCTCCTACTTCTTGGAGAAGGAACGCCTGGAGAAGATCGCCACCGAGGCCGGCAACATCACTCCCCGCGCGGACATCCCCGCCCCTGCCGGCTTGCAAGACGTGCAGAAGGCCCTCAGCGAGGAACCCGTCCGCTGGATCATGGACAACGTTCCCGGTGAATACGGCGACAAGGTCGTCTTCCCGGTCTTCTTGGAGCTCTGGCACGGCAAGATCACTGCGGAGCAGTTCGTGGCCAAGGCCAAGGCGGCCCACGTCCAGTACTGGAAGGTCGCGGGTTGATGGCGTCCTCCCTGACGACCCGGCGCCCGGGGGCGGCACACGCCGCCCCCCGGGTCTGGGGGCGTGGGCGCGCTCCTCTGGACCGGGAGCGGCGGCGGTTGTTCTGGCCGTTCGTCCTGCCTGCCCTGCTCACGTACGGCGCGCTGTTCCTGGCGCCCATCGCATACGCGGCTTGGACAAGCCTGTACAAGTGGGACGGAATGGGAGACAAGCAGTGGCGAGGCCTGGATAACTACCGGATGCTCTGGGACGATCCGACCTTCACCACCTCGGTGGGCAACACCCTGAAGATTCTCGTCGTCGGCGGCCTGACCACCTTTGTCCTCAGCTTCGCCCTCACGCTCGTGCTGCGTGAGATGAAGGCCAAGCTGTTCGCCCGGTCGGTGCTCTTCTTTCCCTGTCTGGTCAACGCGCTGGTCTTCGGCGCGGTGGCTGGCTTCGTCTTCAGCCCCGACGGCCCGGTCAACGTGGTGCTCGGCTGGGTCGGGGTGGACACCCCGCCCAAGTGGCTGTCGACCGACAACATTTTCACCCTGATCATCGCCACGACGATCTGGACCGCAACCGGCTACTACACGACCATTCTCATGGCCGCCGTGGACCAGATCCCCCGCTACCTGTACGAGGCGGCCGAGTTGGAGGGTGCGACGCCCTGGCAGCAGCTGCGGCTCGTGACCATCCCGCTGGCCTGGGATGTGATCACCGTCTGCGCGGTGCTGTGGACCGTGTCGTCGGTGAAGGTCTTCGAGCTGATCCTGCTGTTCGGCGGAAGCACCTCGGGCCAGCCGCCGACGCAGACCTGGACCACGGCCATGTACGTCTACGTCTCGGCGTTCCCGACCGGCTCCGTCCCCAAGCTCGGGCTCGCCTCCGCGGCCGCGCTGGTCAGTCTGCTCATGGTCGGCCTGTTCACCGTGGTGCTACGCCGCCTGATGCGGCGTGACCCGATCCAGTACTAGGAGCGCGCGTGAATCGATTCCCAGTGCGCGGGGTCGGCCTGACGCTGGTCTGGCTGATTGTGATAGCGGACCTGCTGCTACTTTTGTGGATCTTTCTTACGTCGCTGCGGGAGACCGGCGACATCTTCGACCGCCCGTTCGCGCCGCCGAGTGCGATCGAGCTGGGCAACTATGCCAATGCCTGGACCAGCGGCGGCTTCGGCGCCGCCGCGCTGAGCAGCGTGATGGTCTCGGTGATCTCGTCCGTGGCCGCGGTGGCGATCTCGGCGCCCGCCGCCTACATGCTGGCGCGCCCCCGTACCAAGGTCTCTGGCGCGATCACCATGTCATTCATCATGGGCCTGGGCGTGCCGGGGCAGGTGCTGCTGGTCCCGCTGTTCGTCGGGCTGGCCACCGTGGACCTGGTCGACTCCTACACCGGACTCATCCTCATCTACGTGGCGCTCGCCCTGCCGTTCACCGTCTACCTGCTGACCGGGTTCTTCTCCGGCATCCCCATGGTGCTGGAGGAGGCGGCCTCTATCGACGGGGCCGGTCCCTTGTACATGTTCAGGCGGGTGATCCTCCCCGTGGCCAGGGGCGGATTGATCACCGCGTTCCTGCTGCAGTTCATCGGCGCGTGGAACGAGACTCTCTTCGCGATCGCCTTCATGCAGAGCGACGACAAGATCACCCTCCCGGTGGCGCTGGTCAACTTCGTGAAGATGCAGCAGCTCAACGGGCTGGACTGGGGGACCATGTTCGCCGGAATGTGCATCATCCTGGCCCCGATGGTGGCGCTGTTCGCCTGGATGGGCAGCCGCATCATCGAAGGCATGACCGTGGGGATCGGCAAGTAGCCATGACGATCCCACGTACCGTCCTCGCCATCACTGTGGCACTCGCGCTCGCCTGCGCGCCGGGATGCGCCACGCCACCTGTTTCCTCAGTCGGCGACACCCCGGCGCCGCTGTCGATCACTCTTCTGGACGGCCGTCGCGGCCAGTTCCCGACCGGTGGTCCGCTGCTGCTGGCGTTCCTTGATCCCGCCGCGCCGGCCGGTGGCGCTTCTCGCAGCCAGATCCCCGTTCTGCGCAGCATGGCCACCCAGTACGGCCGGACCGGGCTCAGCGTCCTCATCGTCGACGCCACCGGCCGGGCCGACGCAGACGACCTCGTCAACTTCAGCCACGATTGGAACCTGCACCCACCTTCGGTCGCCATCGCCGCGCACACGGAAACCGCGGCTCTCGCCCGGATGTATGGGGTCGCCACCGCGCCGGACACGCTGCTCGTCACCGCCGACGGCGTCATCCGGCACCGCTGGCGCGGCACTGTAGCCGCCGCTCAAGACCTCGCCCTCACCCTGCAAGCTCTGCTGTCCCCCGCCACCTCCACACGCTAGGAGACACCCCTCATGTCCGTCCCACCTCCCAGGTGGCGGACGGCATTCGCTGTCCTCACCACCCTCGCCGCCGCCACTGTGCTGACCGCCGTGGCCGCGTCCAGCCCCGCGGCCGCCGCCACGGCGTTCTACGTCGACTGCTCCGCAGCCGGCAATGGCTCCGGCACGCAGGCCAGCCCCTGGAACACCCTGTCCAGCGTCACCTACCGCACGTTCAGTGCGGGTGATCAGATCCTGTTCAAGCGCGGCACGACCTGCAACGGCAGGCTCGCGCCGTGGGGATCCGGTGCTCCGGGCGCCCCCATCGTCATCGACGCCTACGGCACCGGCGCCAAGCCACATATCGCCGGTGGCGGCGGATCTGACGCCGTCCGTCTGCACAACCAGCAGTACTGGGAGATCCGCAATCTGGAGGTCACCAACCAGGGTGCCACCGTTGCCAACCGCCGTGGCGTTCACATCACGCTGCAGGACTTCGGAACCGGCACCTATTATCGGCTGACCAACCTGACCGTGCACCACGTCAACGGCGACAACAAAAAGGACCTCGGCGGGAGCTCCGGCATCCATTTCGATGTGCTGGGCGGCACGACCAAGACGAAGTTCGACGACGTGCTCCTCGACGGCAACGAGGTTTACACGGTTGACCGGTCCGGGATCAACATGTCCTCGTCGTGGAACTGCCGGGCCTCGATGGGCTGGGAGAACTGCCCAACTCCGCATGTCGAGACCTACTACCCATGGACACGATTCGTCGTGCGCAACAACACCGTGCACGACACCGGCGGCGACGGCATCGTCATGCAGTACACCCAGAGCGGGCTGGCCGAAAGAAACGTCCTCTACGACATCGCGATGCGGTCGCCCTCCGCCAACGCCGGCCTCTGGGCGTGGAACGCCGACAACGTGACCTTCCAGTTCAATGAGGTCTACCAGGTGCGGCGCGTGCCTGGCACCAATGATGGGAACGCCTTCGACGCCGACTACGGCACCAAGGGAACGCTCGACCAGTACAACTACAGCCACGACAACGAGGGCGGAATGATCCTCTACTGCGGCTGCGGCGGCGGGACATCCGAGACGCGCGACGCCGTGGCCCGCTACAACGTCAGCCAGAACGACAAGTCCCGGATCATCATGGGCGCGGGCGCCACCGGAAACTCCGCGTTCTACAACAACACCATCTACCTGCCAGCCGGCTCCACCACAAAGATCATCGAGGAGTACAGCTCCGGCACGTACCTGACCGTGGCGAACAACATCATCGTCAACCAGGGCAGCGGCGGATACGGCTACACGGCCGACCACTACAAGTTCGCCAACAACATCCTCTACGGCAACCATCTAGGAGGACCTTCAGGTCAGCTCGCCACTGATCCTAAGCTCGTGGCCCCCGGCGGGAGCTCCGTCACCGGCTACCAGATCGCCGCCGACTCGCCGGCGATAGGCGCCGGGCAGGTCATGAGCGGCAATGGCGGTCGTGACTACTGGGGCAACCGGGTATCGGCCGTCTGCGCGCCAGACATCGGCGCCCACCAGCGCTCGACCCAGAACGACGCCGCCTGCGGCACCGTAGGCAATGGCGGATTCGAGACCGGTTCACTGTCGCCCTGGTACGCCTGGAACGGCGCGTCGGTCGTGACCGGCAACGCCCACTCCGGCACCCATGCGTTGCGTGTCGGCCCGGCACCCGCCTCGGCGGAGCAGCGGATCACCGTCTCCCCGAACACGACGTACCGGTTGTCAGGCTGGGCGAAGACCGCCACCGCCGGCGAGGAGGTCCACATCGGCGTGAAGAACTACGGTGGCGCGGCGGCGTACAAATCCATCACCGACACCGCGTACACCAACGGCTCGGTGTCCTTCACTACAGGGGCCGGCAACACGCAGGCGACCATCTACTGCTACAAGCACACCGGCAGCGGCTACGCCTACTGCGACGACATCACCGTCACCATGTCCTGACCAACCGGGCCCGGCGGCCCCACGGTTCAGGCCGCCGGACCCCACCCACGCGAGCCTGCTGAACCAGGCGCAACATCATTTCGTCCCGGAGAACCCCGCGAACTCCCGTAATCGCACCCTTCCAGCTCATCAACGTCATCAGCGAATGCTCCTGGCGGCCGCCGAGCGGTGCGACACCGTCGTTCAATGCCCCCACCGGTACTGCCCACGAGGAGTGCAAGGGTGAAGCCCATGACGCTGCGACCGGAGACCGCTCATCAAGCGCGTCTCCTGCGCCTGTTTCAGGACGGTCCCCAGAGCCTGGCCGAACTGGGCGACATCGTGCATCTGTCGCGCTCCAAACTCGCGCTGGAGCTGGCACAGCCACGGGAGCTCGCACTAATCGAGGACGTGGGGTTCGCGACCTCCCGCGGGGCGACAGTCCAGGATCGTGCGCCTGTCGCGGAGTCTGCGGTTCATGGCTGGTGGGTGCCTCGATGGCCAGGCTGAGAAGGGAGGCGAGCTGGGACGCCGGGACAGGATCCGGCCGGTAGTGGCGGATGGTGCGGCGGGTGCGGATCGCCTCGGCTACGGAAAGTGCGTCGCTCTTCATGGGACCAACTATTGGAGAGTCGCTCTCCAATGGGAAGAAGGCACCAATTAGTGCGCTACTCTCCCATCATGAAGACCGTCGTTGAGTCGTCCGGGCTACCGGCCGATGTCTACTCCGCCAAGTGCCCGACTCGCCAAGTCCTCGACCACATCGCCGGCAAGTGGACCATCCTGGTGGTGGATGCCCTGCTCGAGGGCACCATGCGCTACACCGACCTGAGCCGCCGCATCGAGGGGGTCTCACAAAAAATGCTCACCCAGACACTGCGGGCTCTGGAGGCTGACGGGTTCGTGACCCGGACCGTGCACCCCACCATTCCGCCGCGCGTCGAGTACGACCTGACCGAGCTCGGGCTCAGTCTCGCCGAGCCGATCACCGCGCTCCGGCAGTGGACCGAAGACCACATCAACGACATCGAGAAGGCTCGGCGCAAGGCATTGGCAGCGGCGGACGCATCTCGCGAACCGTGACGCATCGGCCTCGAAGCACGCGATGATCGATGTCGCCGGAGGCCAAGAACACCGCGTGGACCGCTGATCAACCGTGCGCGTTTATCACGCCAGGTCCGTATCCGGGTCTCAGGTGGCTCCCGGCCGATCTTTCTTCCGCGCTGCCAAGATGATGAGTGTCCCGGAGACGATCCCGGCGAAGAACGGGGACGGCACAAGAAGGATGCCGCCCAAGGCACACCACGCTGCGAGGCCCCAGCCGATTGCGGCGGGCACAGCGACCCTGCGTCCGGCGAGGTGCCATGTCAGGCAACCCATGAGAATCAGGGGCACGGCGAAGCTTCCCGGACCAGCCCAGAAGATGACCTTGTTCTGAAGGGACTCCAGCGTCTGACCGGCGCCCCCGTCCGTGAGCGCGAGCGGGACGGCTGCCCACATCCCCCGATCCGCCCAGGCGGTGATGTCCTCCCAGGTGACGAGCGCCAGCAAGGACAGGTGCCCGATTCCCAGCACGAGCATGATCCCGCTCGCCCAGCGGAGCAGCCGCTTTCTGGAGTTCATCCTGACATCCCTTCTTCGTACTCCGCCCCCGCGTGGCTGCGGTCACGCCAGGCTCGTTCCCATTTCCGGGTCAGGGCTGGGTAGACGATGAGGTATCGGAAAGGCGCGATGGCGGACATGTAGAGCCGCCCGAACCATCCGTTGGGCTTGACGAGGACGGCCATCCGCAGCTCATAGTCGCGGTTCGCCCCTTGAACCCAGCCGAGATGCATCACGGTGTGCACGGTCTTGTTCGCCAGCTCGCGAGCGGACTCCATGTCGAGCTCGTAGATCGCTTTGAGGGGCATGCTCTCGTTGTCCGGGCCGCGGGGAGCGTCGCGGATGTCGCTGGGCAGGCAGTCGCGGAGCGAGGCGACCCGCTCACCGACGCCCGCTGACGGTTCGTCCCAGCCGAGGAGTGCGCCGAGCTTCCACCGAACGGCGAACAAGAACCTCGCCAGCCAGGGCTGCTTCATGAGTCCGCCGGTAGCTCGCATCGCTGCGAGCATCGTCGGGAAGTCGTCAGGCCCGGCTCCGGGAGTGCGGAACGCCCACACATCCTCGACCGAGAAGTCACTCGTGAATTCGTGGATGCGCCACGGTCGGGAGGCGTGCGCGGATTTCGGCAATCTCACGAAAGCCCCCTTTCGGCCATCATGGCCATCAGCGTCATCTGATCCAGATCGGGTGTGCCGGTGGGGTCCAGTTCGTGGTAACGGCGGTGGAGGTTGACCACGATCCGCTCGGCGTCCAGCCAGCTGGCGTACTCATCGAGGTCCACCGCGTCGACCGCGTCGACCGCCTCGACGAAGGACAGGCCGCGGGCGTGGGCGGCGTCCGCCTGCTCGACCACGTGGGTGAGGTAGCCGCGCACGGCGCGGATCCCCTCGGGGTCGGTGACCGGGCCGTGGCCGGGGACGATCGTGCCGGCGCCGGTGGCGATCATCTTGTCGCACGCGGCGATCCAGTTGCCGATCGGGCCGCTCCACACGATCGGGGTACAGCCGACGAACAGCAGGTCGCCCGCGAAAAGCACGCCCGCGTCCGGCACGTGCACGACCGAGTCGGCTGCGGTGTGGGCGGGACCGAGGTTCATCACTCGCACCTCACGGCCGCCGACATCCAGGGTCAGCTCCCCGTCGTAGGTCAGGTCGGGCAGCCGCAGGCGGATGCCGCTGAAGTCGAAGGCGGCGAAGCGCTCGCGGAAGTAGGGGGTCGCCGGGCCGATGTCCACGACCTGGGTGGCGGTCAGCATCTCAGGGGGCATCTCATGCTGCATCTCCGTGCGGGTGGCCTCCGCGGCGATGATCTGGACGTGCTCGCCCAGCAGCTGGTTGCCGTGGGTGTGGTCGCCGTTGGCGTGGGTGATGACGGCTCGGGTGAGCGGGTCCCGATCAGTGATCTTGCGCATGGCGTCGAGCATCTCGGCCGTCAGCGGAAGGTCGAACAGGGTGTCGACCAGGAGGGAGGCTCCCTCGCCCGCGACCAGTCCCGCGTTGCTCCAGCCGTACCCGCCGTCGGGCAGCAGCCAGGCCCACACGCTCGCGCCGACCTCGTGCAGGCCGCGCGTGTAGGGCAGCTTCGACGGGGCGCGGTTGACCCGCGGGCGGGGCGGCCGCCGGTCGGGGTCGTGCCGGGGCGTCAGCGGGTATGGCGCGGCGGACGCGCGGACGGTCTGGCGGGTACGGCCCAGCCCCTCGACCGTCAGCTCGACAACGTCGCCGTCCCGTAACCAGCCGGGGAAGGCGGCCGGATCGGCGAGGGACAGGTGCTCGATGAGGCAGCAGCCGGGAACCGTGCCCGAACCGAACACCTCACCGGGCAGCAGGTCCACGCCGCGTGAGGCGTAGGAGATGACCTCGCCGAAGCTCCAGTCCATGGCGTCGGTACGGCCCGAGCCGATGGTCTGGCCGTTGACCTTCGCCTCGACCCGCAGGGCGAGCCCGCCGTCGCGGCGGTAGGGCTCCAGCTCGTCTGGGGTGACCAGGAACGGGCCGAGCGTGGTCGCGCCGTCCTTGCCCTTCGCCTGGCCGATCGCCAGCGGAGACTCGCGCAGCTGCAGATCGCGTGCCGACCAGTCGTTGTAGATGGTGTAGCCGATGATGTGCTCCTCGGCCTGCTCCGGCGCAAGGTCCCGGCCGCCCGGGCCGATGATCGCGGCGATCTCCAGCTCGAAATCGAACCAGGCGCTGCCGGGCGAGATCGCCACATCGTCGTACGGGCCGGCGATCGTCGAGGGACAGGCGAAGTAGAAGGCCGGGATCTGGTACCAGGCGTCCTTGAGCGTGCGCGGCTGACCGGCGGCCTGCTGGCAGTTGCGCATGTGGTCCAGGAAGCACAGGCAGTCGCGGACCGAGGGCGGGCGGGGAATCGGCGCGCGCAGCCTGGTCTCGGCCAGCGAAACCGTCTGCGCCGCCGACGCCAAGGCGGCCTCCCCGGCCGCCCGCAACTCCTCCGCTCCCCGGCCGATGAGCTCGATCAGGCTGACGCCCGGCGCGACGGGATGAATCCGGTCCTCGTCGATCACCCCGACGCGGTCTCCGGCATCCGTCACGTAGGTCACCCAGCGCATGGAGAACCTCCTCTGTTTCTATGTTGGCCAGCATAGGCTACAACGATCAGCATTTGCTCTGTTGCTTGGCATACCTGATTGGATGGACCGCATGGCCACGCGACGTATCCAGAGAACTGAGGAGAGCCGCCGACTGCTGGTGACGGCCGCCGCCGAGCTCTTCGCCGAGAAGGGATACCGGCAGACGAGCTTCATCGACATCGCCGACAAGGCCGGCATCAGCCGCGGCTCCATCCCCTGGCACTTCGGCAACAAGCTGGGCCTGCTGGAAGCGGTGGTCGACGACCAACTCCAGGCCGTGCTGACCGGTTTCGCCCCGCCCGTGGGCGAACCCGCCGGCGATTCATTGGACCAGGTCATGCGCTTCATCCGCCTGCCTGTCACCCGCTTGTTCATCACCCTGCTCGCCGAGGCCGTGGAGGTCGGCTCGCCGATCCGCGCGCACTACGCGCGGCTCCACGCGGCGCTCCGGCAGGGGGTACAGGCCCGGATACCGACAGAAGCGCTACCCCCCGGAACCACCCCGAGGGCGTTGGCAGTCCTGCTGGTGGGGGCCGTCATCGGCATCCACGCCCAGTGGCGGGTCGCTCCCGAGGCGGTGGACCTCGAGGCCGTCCACGCCACGATCCGCGCCCTGCTGCCGGCTAGCCTCGGACAGACCTGACGCCGCGCCGCCATCCCGGCTCACGGCACTATTTGGCGCTTCCTTCCGCGGATAGGCGCGATGAGCCTGCCAACCCGCTCCGCCCCCGGCCACGCCAAGGACTCAGGTGCGCCCCGCAGCGGGCCGCCCCGCACACCCGGCGCTCGGCGCAGCAGCGGTAATCCAGCCCATGGCCATGGCTTGCGATGATCAACGATCTCGCCGTCGAGTTACAGAACGCCCCAGGGCACCGCTGGCTGCAAGGTCGTGATCTTCACCGGGAAGGCCGAGCATGCCGGGGTCCGACACGAAGGTTTTCGAGCGTATGGAGAGGCGTTCGATCAGCGATGGGCCGTTGCGATGAGGCGTCGCAGTGCCGCGTGGGCGGGTGGGCCCCACGTGGCCTTGCCGCCTGGCGGGCCGTGGACAACATGCCCACCACGCTGGCCCGCTGATCCAGCACCGCTAGCACTTCTGCTCACCAGGGGTCGGGCTGTGCTTGGCGGCGAGCAGGGCGAGGATGCCGATGACCGTCAAGAGCGCCCCTCCGGATACCGGCTGCATGATGGTCATCGGCACACCGGCCAGCAGCAGGTAGCCGCCTATTTGAGTCGGCATGTGACCGGTCGCCTTGATGGCCCAGCGGGCGAACGTACCGAAGGCCAGGAAACCGATCCCCGCCATGAAGAACCAGAGCGTCGACATGCGCTCGGCGTTGTCTGCGACGGTCTTGTCGCCGACCGTGTTGACGAAGCCGTCGCCAGCGATGCCGCTCCAGTCGGCGAGCGTAAAGGCGACGATGAAGTGCAGTGCGGCCGCTCCGATCGCCAGCCGGGGGACCCAGCGATTGAGGCCGGACTCGCGTGTAGGCCTGCCTTCGGCGCGGCGTCCTGGAACTGCCTTCGCCCTGTCAGCCCGTGCAGA
Source organism: Nonomuraea sp. 3N208 (assembly GCF_052245935.1). Classification (NCBI taxonomy): domain Bacteria; kingdom Bacillati; phylum Actinomycetota; class Actinomycetes; order Streptosporangiales; family Streptosporangiaceae; genus Nonomuraea; species Nonomuraea sp. 3N208. The sequence continues at coordinate 167,717 of NZ_JBQQBR010000011.1, forward strand.
CATGGATGCCTCCCTGATTCTGAAGTATATGGAACTGTAGTTCCGGAACTATAGTTCCATATACTGCTCTCGTGTCAGTGAATCGGCAAGGGCGACCTCGCGACAGTCGGATAGATCACATCGTCTTGGCGGCAGTGCGACAGCTGCTGGCCGAAACGGGCTACGAGCGGCTCACCGTCGATGCCGTCGCGGCGCGGGCCGGGGTGGGCAAGGCGGCCATCTACCGGCGGTACACCTCGAAGGTGGAGATGGCCTTCGCGGCCTCTGTGCACGACGACGATCTCCCGCCCCCCGCCGACACCGGATCGCTGCACGGTGATCTGCTGGCGATCGCCCATCGCGTCTATGCCCGGATGAACGCCCCTGTCGCCCGCCAGATCGGACCGGCCGTCATCGCAGAGCTGTCTCGGAGTCCGGAGCTGACAGAGAAGTTCCAGCACGGCCCGCTTGCCGCCGAACGAGAGCTCTACGCGGTGGTCCTGGACCGCGCCACCGCTCGCGGAGAGATCGTCCGCCCCAGCGACCCGGCAATGGTCCACCTGCTGGTAAGCGGCCCGATCTTCTTCGCGGTCTTCGGCTACCTCATCCCGGTGGACGACGCGGTGCTGGAAGCGATTGCGACGACGGTCACCGCCGGCCTCCGCTCATAACCCAGAACACCACTGCAAGATCACGCGTGACCCCGAGGCCACCTGTCACCCCCGAGGAACTTCCAGCAGCGACCACTAAGTCCCGAACGCGTGTGCGGACAACTTCGGACATCCATGCATGCGACTTCGGACATCAACAATGGCCTCGGCCCCGGCGTATTCCAACGCGCGCTGCGAAAGGTTCATCGGCACCCTACGCCGCGAACTCCTGGACAGGATGCTCATCCTCAACGAGCACCATCTACGCCGAACGCTCAGCCGCTACCTGGAGCACTACAACACGGCCCGACCTCACCGCAGCATCGGACAGTTGTCCCCAGCGCAAGCCGAAACCGGACCGCCAACCCCCATCGACCTGGCCAACCACCGAGTACACCGCAGAGCCGTCCTCGGCGGCCTCATCAACGAGTACCAGATCGCCAGCTGAAACCACCGAGGATCGGCAGGTCAACACCGAATCCTATTATTGAGCCCCACAGGCCTGGCTGACCACGGACGACGTCATCAACACCTGGCCCCTGGACCGGCTCCTGGCATTCCTGGGGCACCGAACACCATCGGCCCCATGCCGCTCCACGGCCGCCGGACCGATGGAAACGGCCAGGAAACACCCGCCGCCCTACAAAAGATCCCGCACGCAACGAAGGGATCATCATCATGAACCACGCCATAACGGCACGCCGCGTCACCGGCCTGGCCTGCGCGATGCTGACGTTGGCCGTCGCCGCCACGCCCGCGACCGCGACCGCCGCCACGTCGAAGGTGGGGGACGTGCAGCGGGCCCTGGACGTACTCGCCCGGACCAGCGGGGTGGTGGGGACGATCGGGGAGGTCTTCGTGGACGGGAGGCGCGTCGGCAAGGGCTCGGCGGGTTCGCGGCTCCTCGACGGCAAGGGCGGGCGCATCCCCGCCGACTCCCGCTACCGGATCGGGTCGCAGACCAAGCGGCTGACGGCCACGGTGGTGCTCCAGCTGGTCAAGGAGGGCAAGCTGGGGCTGGAGGACAAGCTGAGCGACCTCTTGCCGGAGGTGGTGAGCCAGGACGCCGTGGAGCGGGCCGACGAGATCACGGTACGGCAGCTGATCCGGCACACATCCGGCATCCCGAACTGGTTCACTCCCAAGCTCGTCGACATATACGACTTCACCACCTATTACCCGCCGATCGAGCTGGTGAAGAAGTCACGCAGCCAGCCGCGCACCGGGGAGCCGGGCGAGAAGTACTTCTACTCCAACACCAACTACATGCTGCTCGGCATGATCATCGAGAAGGTGACCGGCCGCTCGCTGGCCGCCGAATTCGCCCGCCGGCTCTTCGTCCCGCTCGGGATGAGCCGCACGTACCTGCCGGTCAAGCCGCCGGAGGGCATCAAGGGCCCGCACGGGCACGGTTACAGCACCGACGCCGAAGGCAAGGTGCACGACATGGACCGGCTCAACGCCAGTTTCGGGCACGGCGCCGGAGGCGTGATCTCCACCGCGCGCGACATCAGCGCGTTCTCCCGCGCCTTCCACCTGGGCAAACTGCTCCCACCGGCCCTGCAGAAGCTGATCACCGACCCGCCCGAGAACACCCCTGCCCCGACGCCCATGTGCGGAGGCGACCCACAACTGCAGGTGACCGCAGGCGGCGCCGCCGGCTTCACCGCCGTCACCGTCAGCTCCACCGACGGCCGCATCCAGTTCGCGATGTCCACCACGACGAGCAATCAGGACCCCGCCGCCACCGGCCGAGCCATCAACCAGGCGGCCGAAGCCGTCCTCTGTCCCGGCAAATAGGGCAGTCCCGGCAAATAGGGCAGCCTGGCCCCTCAACCCTCCGAGCCCCCAGGCCCGCGGGCCGGCCACCTGGGCACTGCTGTGGTCAGGCCCCAGTCGTGCTTCCAGGTCGGGCTGACCCTCGACTGACGAGAATTTCCTGATCAACAATGGGCTCAGAGCCGTGGTCGACCCGCTTGTCACAGGCTGCGTCGCCGGTCGCCACCAGGCGGTCGAGCTCCCCGCGGCGCGGCGCGGCTCGCGCAGCAGCCAGACGAGCAGGGCCGTGAGCACGCCCGGCACCACCATGACGAGGAACGCCGTACGCCACGAGAACGCCTCCGCCAGAACCCCGCCCAGCAGTGTCCCGACACCCCCGAGGTGCATGGTGACGCGGGTGAGCCCGTACGCCTTCGCCCGGCTGACCGGCGGATGGTAGTCGGCGAGCAGGCTACCGGCGGCGGGGTTGTCGATGTTCTCGGCCGCCGCCAGCAGCACGCGCATCAGGTAGAACATCACGAACCCGGCGGCCAGGCCGGAGCCCAGCGTGGCGATCGCCCAGACGAGGACGACCACCGCGATGATCCGGGTACGGCTGAGCCGGTCCGCCAGATACCCGGCGGGCAAGGCCACGACGGCCGCCGCCAGGGCGGCGGCCGTCGGGATCGAGCCGGCGGCGGTGTCGCTGAAGCCCCATTCGCGCTGAACGGCAGGGAGCACGCCGATGAGCAGGTTGTGCTCGATCCGGTCCACGAATCCGACGATGAACAGGACGACCAGCGGCGCCCAGCCGAACGGCGCGCGCGAACGCGCGTCGATGGTGCCGGTGCGGGGCGAACCCAACGTCCCGACCATGCCCACCCTTCCGTAGGAGATTCTAGAATTCGCCGGGCTGATCGCTGCGTACGCGGCCGCTGTCAGGGACGGGTTGCCGACGGCCGCGGCGCACAAGCTCGTGTTGATCCAGCTCGCGGCGGTGACCTACATCGAGGACCGGAACGCCCGAACGGTCAACGGTCTCGACTGACGCTGCCCTCCGCACGGCTGCGTGATGGTGGTGGTGTCGGCAGCCTGAGCCGCATTCGAGATCCGCTTTACCTTGCCGACCGCGTCACGACCCGATGGCCGGTCACAACCTGCCGAGGGCCTTGGCCAGCGCGGTTGCGGTGGAGGCGATCACCTTGTCATCGTGCGGGGTGTTGTTGAGGTTGCGGTTGGTGAACACCGACAGGATGATCGGCGCGTTCGATCCGGGTGTCCAGACGATCGCCAAGTCGTTGGCGGTGCCGTAGTTGCTCGCGCCGCCGGTGCCGGTCTTGTCGCCGACCGTCCAATCCTTGGGGAGTCCCGCCCTGATCCGATTGGCGCCGGTGAGGCTGGCCTTCAGCCAGCCGACCAGCCGCGCTCGGTCGCGGGTGTGGAGGGTCTTACCGGTGGTGAGCTTGGTGAAGGTCTGTGCGGCCGCCGCAGGGGTGGTGGTGTCGCGCTCTTCACCGGGCTTCCACTCGGTCAGGGTGGGCTCCGGTCGGTCCAGGCGACTCGTCCGATCCCCGGTGGCGCGGAAGAACTCGGTCAGCCCGCGCGGCCCGCCGATCTGCTTCAGCAGCGTGTTGCCCGCGAAGCCGTCGGATTTGGTGATCCCGGCGCGGCACAGCTGTGCGGGTGTCATGCCGGTGTCGGTGTATTCGGTGGTCTCTGGGGAGTTCGCGGTCAGCTCGGCCATCTCGGCAGGCTTCCAGCGAATCACCTTGTCCATCAGCCCGGGGTCGCTGGTGCGCGCTTTGTGCAGCACTGCCGCGCACGCGAACACCTTGAACATGGAGTTGACGGGGAAGCGCTCGTCGGCCCGGTAGCCGACCGTTCTACCGGTCCCCAGGTCGATGCCCACCGCGCCGATACGCCCGTCGTAGGACTTCTCGAGTTCCTGCAGCGTCTTGTTCAGGTCGGAGCCGGAGGGGGCGTTGCTCCCCGTCTGGGCGGCGACGCTGGAGGTACTCGTCTTGCCGGTGACGGCACCCGCCGCATAGGCGGGGCCGCCCAGCAGCGCAGAAGCGGTCAATATCACGACCGCTGGTCGCAGTCGGAGATGTCGTGTCATGCCGAAGAGAAGATCAGAAACTACCCAGGGACGTCCAATATTGATATGGATCATTCCGCCATATCGATATGGATATCGATAGTCGCCTCAAGCGCAAATGACGCCAGCCGCAGCGCCCCGCGCGGCTCCAGCCTGGGCACTCACCGCTGGGTGGTGAAAAGAACCATCGCGCCCCTGCACTGGTTCCCCCGCCTGCGCATCCGCTGGGAAGTCCGCGACGACATCCACGAGGCCTTGATGACCCTCGCCGCCGCCATCATCTGCTGGCGACGCCTCGTCCGCTGATCTTTCTGTTAGGACCCTTAGGCTTATGTGGGCTGACTCCCTACGAGCGCCACCGCCGGTTCCGGCTGTCAGGTGTTAGGCGTCAGTAGGTCGTGGGGCGCCAGGCCAGTTGATGGCCAGTCGCGCGGGAAGCCGTTAATGGTCAGTCGCGCGCGAGGCGGAGCTCGAACCAGACGGCGGCGGCGGTGCTGCCCCAGCAGCACGCCAGCAGCTCCAGATGAGCGGCGACGGCGGCGGAGGTCCGCCCAGCGGCGGTGTGGTCTCTGCCGTGCTCGTCGATCTCGCAGCGCAGCAGGCCGTCCTCGGCCGACAGCGTGAGTGTGATCTTCTCGGCGCCCCGGGCGAGAGCGTCCTCGACGAGCCGCCCGGCCAGCCGCTCGGCGGTGGAGGCCGGCGCGTCCAGCTGCCAGGCCGACAGCCGTGCCGCCGTCAGGCGCCGCGCGGTGCGCACGGCCGACGGCCGGGCCGACAGCGTCCAGGTGACCGTACGCTCCTGCCCGGTCCAGCCGGCGCGCAGCGCCAGGTCATGTCCCATGGCTAGGAGATCGTTCCAGGAGGGCAACCGCCAGGCGGGTGCCTCCCGCGGCATGTCGCCCTGAGTGAATGGCGTCTGACACATGGCCCCCACGTCGATCCTTTCCCCCGGTGATGTGAGCACGTGTCCAGCATCACACTCAGCCCGAAAGCCCAATATGGGAAAAATCCCCATATGGATACCTAGATGTTCTACGTACGTAGTCCCCACGCGAGAAAACCCGTGCAGGAGCGATGAATCCGCCGCCGGCGCCGTCTCTCAACAGACGACACCCCTGCACCGGAAGGAAGACCCGGACATGCGCCAGCTCATCATGTGCAACATCGTCTCGCTCGACGGCTTCTTCGAAGGGCCCGGCGGCGACGTCATGGCCCTGCCGTTCGAGGAGGCGTTCGACGACTACAACGCTGAACGGCTGCGCGCCGTCGGCACGCTCCTCCTGGGCCGCAGGACGTACGAGGGACTCAAGGGCTACTGGTGACCCGTCGGGGGACACGACGGCGTCCAACGCGGACTTGCCCGGACGATAGCCGTAGGAATCTGGATGGAAGACACCGGGCCGTCGCCCTATTGGGCGGCCGGGGTCATTAGTCGTTGGCCGGTGACGAACTCGCTCCACAGCGCGAAGTCGAGCCGTCTCGGTGGCGCTTCTATGTAGCTGGCTGATCCGCGGGTGGCGCCGAAGCTGAGGGTGAACCGGGTCGTGGCGCCGCGGTCCTGGGGCGGCGTGGCATTCGGCGGGAGGATCTCGTCGAGCGCGATTCGATATTTCTTCTGGTACGGCGGCGCGGCCCGCTCCAGCGTCTGCGGGAGAACGGTCTTGCTTGCGGGGATGGACACGAGCACGAGGGGCGTGCCGTCCGGTGCCCGCCCGTTGAACGCGAGCACTTCCTGCGTGCCGGCCGAGCCGTGATACCGCGCCGAGCCCGATCCGACCCGCGACCCGGACGGGCACGCCGCGGGCCCCCGCTCGCGCAACGCAGCTTCGTCGCAGACGGGGAACGCCTCCGGGCGGAGCCGTACCGACCGGTCGAAGAGGAACACGAAACGCCTCGCCGCCGCGGGCTTCTCTCCCGATTCCGTACGGCTGCGTCGGTCGAAGGTGATGGTGACGCCGTTGTGACCGCCCCCGTCCGGGGCCACGTCGACGTCGAGCGTGTCGAGGTTCTCCGGGCCGCCGACCGGTGGTTCGTACGGCCGGTCCGGTCCCGCGGGCGCGGGATCCGGCAGGACCGCGCCCGTGATCGTGACCGCCATGAGAAGGTTCGCCAGTTGAAGGATCATGGCATCAATGGTGGGCGGCGGACGGAGTCGCACCCATGGCCGGATTTATCCTGGGCACCGCGGTACCACCCTTACGAGAGAAGAATGACCGATACTGGCGAGATGGACCGGCGTGCCGAGCTGAGCGAGTTCCTCCGGAACCGGCGTGCCCGCCTGAAGCCAGAACAGGCAGGCATCCAGCCGTTCGGCGGGCGGCGCCGCGTGCCCGGTCTCCGCCGCGAGGAACTCGCCTACCTGGCGGGCATGAGTGTGGACTACTACATCCGTCTCGAGCAGGGCAAGGTCCGGAACGTCTCCGAACCCATCCTCGAGGCTCTCACCCGCGCCCTGAGCCTCAGCGAAGACGAGCGCGCCTACTTCCGCAACCTCGTCAAACCGAGCCACAGGCGGCCCGTCAGCCGCCCGAAAGTGCTCCCCGGTCTGTTACGACTGCTGGACATGGCCGAGGGCGTACCCGCCTATGTGGTCGGTCACCGGGCCGATGTGCTGGCGTGGAACGGCCTGGCATCCGCGGTCTTCACCGATTTCGCCGCGCTGTCTCCTCGCGACCGCAACTGGGCCCGGATGATCTTCCTTAACCGCTCCGTCCAGGCCGTTTTCGCCGACTGGACATCAAAAGGCCGGGATACCGTCGCCTACCTGCGCGTCCAGGCGGCGAGCCACCCCGGCGACGCCGAGCTCGCGGCGCTCGTCGGCGAATTGTCGGTCAAGAGCGACCACTTTCGCACGTGGTGGGCCGCCCACCACGTGCGCGATCATGCCCGTGGCCGGAAGCGGTTCATCCATCCGCTGGTGGGTGAGATGACGCTCGACTTCGAGTGTCTGAGACCCGCCGATGGCGGCGATCAGACGCTGGTGGTGTACACCGCGGAGGCGGGGGCGGCGTCCGAGCGGGCGCTTCGCCTGCTCGCCAACTGGGGCGCGGATGCCGCCACCAGCGAGCCCGAGACCGGGAGACTGTAGGAGAGTTGCATGTGGGTTCAGCTGACCGCCTTCATCGGCCTGTCGATCGTCGTCATCTGCACGCCGGGCCGGATACGGCGCTCACGATGCGCAACGCGTTCTCCGGCGGGCGCCGCGGCGGCATCTGGACCGCGGCGGGTGTCGCCACCGGCCAGGCGATCTGGACGGTGGCCACCGGCCTCGGCATCGCCGGGCTCATCCACGCCTCGGAACCGGCGTTCCTGGCGATGAAGTTCGCCGGCGCCGCCTACCTGGTCTACCTGGGACTGCAGTCGTTGCGGGCGGCCTGGCGCGGGGGCGACCGCCCCGCCGTCGCGGGCGGGCCGCTCCTGCGCGTGACCCCGGGCCGGTCGCTGCGGGGTTGATCAATGACCTGGCGAACCCCAAGATGGCCGCGTTCTTCATGAGCCTGCTGCCGCAGTTCGCCCTCGGCGGGGACTTCGTGACGATGGTGCTGCTCGGCCTGCTGTTCTCACTGATGACGTTCGCGTGGCTGACGTGCTACACGATGGCGATCGACAAGGCGCGGGCGCTGTTCGACCGCTCGCGGGTGCGGCGTGCCATGGAGGCCGTCACGGGCGCGGTGCTGTTGGGTTTCGGTGTCCGACTGGCCCTCTCCCAGCGCTGACGCCGTTCCCCTTGCGGCCGAACGCGCCGGGACCCGCGTGGAACAGGCCGATGAGGAGGACACCCGTGCTGACGGCGGCGAAAGGACCGCTCTGGGTGCCGATCGATGTGCGCCCACCACAGCAGCAGGCCGCCGAGGACGAGGCCGGCCCAGCCCGCGAGGAAATTGGGGATGGGGCCGTTTCCCAGCGCGCACGGATAGCTCGTCCTCGTGATGGAAGGCTCCTGATCCTTTTGGGGTGATAGGGCTGCACGGCTTCCCGGCGTTCCGCGGAGGTAGCCTCCAAACATGCTCCATGGGCGGGAAGAGGAACTTCAGGCGTTGAGCGGCCTCCTTTCCGACACTCGCCGTGGCCGGGGCCGAGCCCTCGTGTTGCGGGGCGAGGCCGGGATCGGGAAGACCACGCTGCTGCGGCGGGCGGTCGCGGAGGCCGGGTCCGATGTGCGAGTGGTCGGCTGCTCGGGCGTGCAGGCCGAGCTTCCGCTGGCCTTCGGAGGGCTGCACCAGTTGCTGTCCCCCCTGCTCGACCTGCTGCCTGAGCTACCGGAGGAGCAGGCCACGGCGTTGCGCAGCGCGTTGGGCCTGTCCACCGCGTCCACCGCCGACCTGCCGGTGCGCGTCGCCGCGCTCTCGCTGCTGCGACGGGCCGCGCAGGAGATCCCGCTGCTCGTCGTCGTGGACGATCTGCAGTGGCTCGACCGGGCCAGCGCCGGGGTCGTGCTGTTCGCCGCCCGCCGGCTCGACGGCCTTCCCATCGGCCTCCTCGCCGCCCAGCGGGAGTCCGAGGGTGCCGTGGAGATCCGGGAACTTCCCCGGATCGCGCTCCTCGGGCTTGCCGACGAGGCCGCCTCCGCGCTGCTCGACGAGCAGGGGTGGGGGTCACCCGGGCCTGCCAGGCGCGCGATCGTCGCGGCCGTCGGCGGCAACCCGCTGGCGCTGGAGGAGGTGGTACGGCTCGGCGATCCGTCCGAGGTGGCGGAGCAGATCGTCCTTACGGGTACGGCCCCGGTCGGCCGGCGGCTGCGCACGATCTTCGCGGAGCGGACCAGGGATCTTCCCGAGCCGGTCCGTACCCTGCTCCTGGTGGCCGCCGCCGAGGACAGCGGCCGCACCGACATCGTGCTGGGTGCGGCCGGCCGGCTCGGGGCCGCCGCCGGAGCGCTCAACGCGGCCGAGCGCGCGGGACACCTGGACCTCCAAGGGCTCCGGTTACGCTTCCGGCACCCGCTCGTGCGCGCCGCCGTGTACGCCGACGCCTCCGCGCAGCGCCGGGCGCGGGTCCACCGGGCTCTCGCCGACGAACTAGCGTCGTCGCCGGAGCCGGCGCGGGGCGAACGGGCCGTGTGGCACCGCGCGCTCGCAGCGACGGGACCCGACGACCGGCTCGCGGAGATGCTGGAGGCCGGTGCGGCGGAGGTGAAGAGGCGGGGTGGTCTGGCCGCCGCGGCGGCCGTCCTGCACCGGGCCGCCCAGATGAGCACGGCCCCGCGGACGACGCCACCCGGCTGGAACTGCTCCGGCTGCAGGGCATGATGGAGCTCTGGGACGGCGACCAGGAGGCGGCCGTCGCGCGGCTGCTGCACGTCGCAGAAGTGATTACCGAGGAGCACCCCGAGAACACCGCGCGCGCGGTCGACCTGATGTTCATGGCCGTGGACGGGGCGTTGCGCGCCGACCGCACGGACGAGTCGCTGCGCGCCGCGGCGCGGATAGAGGCCGCGGGCGCCCTGGACCCGGGATATGCCAGATACGGCCGGTGGCTCGCGGATTCTCTCGCCGACCGGCCCCGGCACGGGCTGTCTCCGTGGCAGCTGTTCGAGGCCGCTCCGTCGTCTCTCTCTCCTGACCAGGCGCTCCGCTGGGTGTGGGCGGCGGCGCTCGCGACGTTCGGGGCACTGCCCCGGCAGGCCCGCGCCTTCGCCCTGGAGGCGTGCGCGCACCTCGAGGCCACCGGGATGCTGGCCGTCCATGTCCTGCTCCTGTCCTGGCTCGCGGAATTGGAGTACCACCTGGGAATGTGGCGGGACTGCGAGGCCCACGCGCTGGAAGGGCTGCGCGCGGCGCGGGACGTGGGGCAGTCCGTCCTGGAGGCGGATCTGCTGGCCCTGCTCGCCCTGCTGTACGCCGGGCGCGGGCAGGAGAACGAATGCCGCGAACATGCCGAGCGGGCCGTGGCGCTGGCGCTCTCGCGGGGCAACAGGTCGGCGGCGGCCACCGCGCAGTGGGCGCTGGGACGGCTGGCGCTGGGTGCGGACGACTACGAGGAGGCCTGCGAGCGGCTTGGGTCGCTCAACCGGCCTGGATCTCCGTTCGCCCACCGGCGGCTGGCGCGCCGCGCGGTCCTCGACGAGGTCGAGGCACAGGTTCGGGCAGGCCGGGGAGAAGGCGCGGAGCAGGTCGTACGGGCGTTCGAGCAGTGGTCGGAGCAGAGCACGCTGGGGTGGCCGCAGTCGCACCGGCACGCCCTGCGGGCCCTGCTGGCGGAGGGGAACGCGGCCGACAAGCATTTCCGGGCGGCTCTGGCGGCCCCGGGCGCGGCGGACGAGCCGTACACCCAGGCCCGTACGGCGATGCTGTACGGCGAGTGGCTGCGCCGCACCCGGCACGAGGGCGAGGCCAGGGGGCAGCTACGGCACGCGGTCGAGGTGCTGGAGGGTCTCGGCGCGGAGCGGGAGGCGGAACGCGCCCGGCTTCAACTGCGGGCGGCCGGGGGTGTGGCCCGGCGGCGCGGTGATCCCACCGCGCGACTGACGGTTCAGGAGTCGCAGGTCGCGCGGCTGGCCGCGGCGGGGCTGAGTAACCGGGAGATCGGTGCGCGGCTCTCGGTGAGCCCGCGGACCGTCGGCTACCATCTGTACAAGATCTTTCCCAAGCTGGGGATCAGCAGCCGCTCCCAGCTGCGCGACGCCGATCTGTAGCCTGATCCCGCCCACCTCAGCTCACCAGCTTGTCCGGGGTGATGGGCAGCTCGCGGATCCGCTTGCCCGTGGCGTGATAGACGGCGTTGGCAATGGCCGCGGCGACACCGACCGCGACCACCTCGCCCATCCCTTTGCTACCGTGCGGGTGGGCGATCGTGTCGGGTTTATCCACAAAGAGCACGTCGATGTCGGGGACGTCTGCGTTAACCGGGATGTGGTAGTCGGTGAACGCGGGGCCGACGTACCGCCCGGAGACCGGGTCGGGCACCAGCTGCTCCATCAGCGCCCAGCCCATGCCGAACACGATGCCGCCCTGCGCCTGGTTCCGTGCCGCCTTGTGGTTGGTGACCCGGCCGATGTCGAAGACCCCGACGTGCCGGGTGACCCGGACGCGCGGCAGCCGGGGGTCGACGCGCACCTCGGTGAAGTGCACGCCGAACGTGGCCACCGCGTGCGACGTGCGCGGCGTGTAGTTCCCCTTGCCCAGGACCGGTTTTCCGCCGTTGCGGGCCAGCAGGGCGCGGTAGGTCTCCCCGCGCCCTGGTTTCTCCCGATGGAATAGCCTGCCGTCATCCGCCTCAATCTCGTCCTGCGGCAGCCCGTGCAGGGGCGATTCGGGGTCCGTGACGGCCATGCGTACGGCGGTCGTACGGGCCTGCTCCGCGGCGAGATGGACCGCGGAGCCGGTGTACCCCGTCGCCTTCGAGCCGCCGTTGCCCGGGGTCCTGGGCAGCCTCGTGTCACCCGCCCGGACATCGACCCGGCCGAGGGGCACGCCGGTGCCGGCCGCGGTGATCTGGGCGACCATGGTGAGGCTGCCGGTCCCGATCTCCTGGATGGCCGTACGTACCTCGGCCGTGCCGTCCGCCCGGATCTCCACCTCGGCCTGTGTCGCCAGGGGATCGGGGAGTTCGCCGCGGACGGCGGTGGCCATGCCGTAGCCGACCAGGTCGTCGCCGTCGCGGAGCGAGCCCGGCTTGGCCGGGCGGCGCGACCAGCCGAAGCGCTCGGCGCCCAGATCGTAGGCCTCCAGCAGGTTCTTGTCGCTGTACGGCCTGCGGGTGAGCGGGTCCTTTTCCAGGTGGTTGCGGCGACGCAGGTCCAGCGGGTCCATGCCGAGGCGGTAGGCCAACTCGTCCATCGCGCACTCCAGGGCGAAGGAACCAGGCCCGTCGCCCGGCGCGCGGAGGTTGGCGGACGGGCTGATGTTCACCTTCGCGACCCGCGTGGTGACCGACAGGACGGGCGCCGCGTAGGTGGAGGCCGTCGAGACGACCGCGGGATCCGGCCGGTCGCCGCGCACCTCGGTCGCGTTGACGACGTCGTGGACGATCACCGCGAGCTTCCCACCGGCGTCGGCGCCGAGGCGGAGGCGCTGGATGATCGGCGGCTGATGACCCGTCGCGGTGAAGGCCTGCTTGCGCGTGAGAACGAGCTTGACCGGCCGCCGCACGGCTCGCGCGGCAGCGGCGGCGAGCAGGCTGTGGGCCCACGTGTCGGTCTTGTTGCCGAACGCTCCGCCGACGAGCGGGGACAGCACCCGTACGCGTTCGGGCGGCAGTCCGAACACGGCCGCCACGATGTCCCGGTGTTGGTGCACCTTCTGACTGCAGTCGCGCAGTGTGAGCGCGTCGCCCTCCCAGGAGGCGACCACGGCACCCGGCTCCAGCGGGGCGTGGCTGTAGTGCGGCACGCGGTAGGTGGCGTCGACGCGCACCGCCGCGCCCTCCATCGCCGCCCCCGGGTCGGCGCCCTCGGGTAGCACCGCTCGCTGGGGGAACGGCGGCTGGATGAAGCGCCCGGTCGCGGTGTAGGCGTGAGGGAGCGCCTGGTCGAGGGTGGGCACCGGCCGGTGCCTCTCGTAGTCGACGGCCACAAGCGACGCCGCGTACTCGGCCTGCGCCAGTGTCTCGGCGACGACGACAGCAAGGTATTGCCCGTAGTAGGAGATCCGGTCATCGGCCAGTGGGAAACGGGCCTCCATGAATTTGGCGTCCTCGGGAGTGCCCCGCCACGGCATCCGGTCACGGTGGGTGAGTACGGCGAGCACACCGGGCGCGGTCGCCGCTCGCGCGGTGTCGATGCGGCGCACCCGGCCCGCGGAGACCGTGGAGGCGACGAGGACGGCGTGGGTCATGCGGGGCAGCCGGGCGTCGGCGGTATACCGAGCCGCACCGGTGACCTTGTCATGTGCCTCCACCCGGTCCACGGGCGCGCCGATCCCCGACTTCGGCACCTCGGTCGTCCTGGATGTCATCGGTCACCTTTCAGCTCGGTGAGGGCTCGCCGTACGACTTCCTGGGCGAGGTTCACCTTGTACGTGTTGTCGTGTCGTGGCGCGGCGCCGTCGGTCGCCGCCTTCGCGGCGGCGTCGATGGCGTCCTTGTCGAACGGCCGGCCGTACAGCACCCGCTCGGCGGCCCGCGCCCGCCACGGCTTGGGCGCCACGCCGCCGAGCGCGATTCTGGACGAGCGGATCTTGCCGCCGCGCAGTTCCACGGCGACGGCGGCGGCGGTAAGAGCGAAGGCGTACGAGGCACGGTCCCGGAACTTGACGTAGTGGGAACGCTCGGAGAAGGCCCGCGGCGGAAGCTCGACGGCGAGGACGAGCTCATCGCGGCGCAGTGTGACCTCCTCGGCGGGGGTATCGCCGGGCAGCCGATGCAGCGCGTCGATGGGAATGCGGCGCTCCCCGCCGGGCCCGCGCACCAGGATCTCGGCGTCGAGTGCCTGCAGGGCGACGGCGCAGTCGGAGGGATGTACGGCGACGCACGCTCGGCTCGTCCCCAGGATCGCCTGCCGGCTGCTGTCGCCGTCCAGCGCGGAACAGCCGGAACCGGGGTCACGGCGGTTGCAGGCGAACTCGGGCACCCGGTAGTAGGGGCAGCGCACCCGCTGCAGAAGGTTGCCGCCGAAGGTCGCGCGGTTGCGGATCTGCGGGGACGCTCCGGACCGCAACGCCTCGGCGAGGACCGGGAAATCCCGCTCGATCCGCTTGTCGGAAACGGCGTTGCGGCACAGGGCGCCGATGCGGAGCCCTCCGTCCGGTCGTTCGGAGACCTCGGCGAGATCGAGCCCGTTGATGTCGATCAGGTGGCTCGGCCGCCGGATCCCGTCGCGCATCAGGGTCGTAAGGTCGGTGCCGCCGGCGATGACGGCGGCCGTGGGATTGCCGGCGAGCACCCGGATCGCCTCGTCGAGGCTGCGGGGCCGCACGTACTGGAAGGGGTCCATGCCTATCTTTCCTTCGCCATCTCGGTGGAGGCGGACTGGATGGCGTCCCGGATGTTGCAATAGGCCGCGCACCTGCAGAGGTTGCCGCTCATCCCCTCCGGGATGCGGTCCTTCGCGATGCCGGGCTCCTCGGCGAGCAGTCCGACGGCGGAGACGATCTGCCCGGAGGTGCAGAAGCCGCACTGGAACGCGTCGTGGTCGATGAACGCCTGCTGTACGGGGTGCAGGCTGTCGCCGTCGGCGATCCCCTCGATGGTGGTGATCTCCTGCTCCTCGTGCATCACCGCGAAGGTCAGGCACGACAGCACCCGCCGCCCGTCCAGTAACACCGTGCAGGCCCCGCATGCGCCCTGGTTGCAGCCCTTCTTCGGGCCCGTGGTGCCCGCTTCGTCGCGCAGGGCGTCGAGCAGGCTGGTGCGCGGGTCGATGGCCGCCGCCACGTGCCGTCCGTTGACGGTAAGAGAGATCGGGCGCGGCGGGGCGGAACTCGCCGTGGCGGTGGGCAGGTGGCCGAGGGTCAGGGCGGCTCCGACGGCTGCACTCCCGCGCAACACGGTGCGCCTGGTGGGGTTCTGGGACGGCTCATCCGACATGCGTGCTCCTTTCGGGACACGCTCAGCCTCTCCGGCTTCCCCGAAGCCCTGCATCTGTCACTCTGACTGGTCGCCGACCGCGGCCCATCCGCGTGCGGGCCGGCGGTGACCCGCCGTCCGGCCATGGTCAGCTACGGCCGGCCAGCCGGCGGACGATCGATCCGAAGGCGGCCACGGGCTGATCGGTCCGGTCGTGCGGCCAGCACATCGCGATGCGTAGCGGCGGGATGTCGTGGACGGGCCGCCAGGCCAGGTCAGGTCGGCCGTAGTGCCGGCTCATCGACTCGGGACCGATGCAGACGGCCGACCCGGATGCGACGTGTTCGAGCATCTCCTCGACGTTGTCGTTCTCCGGACCCCAGATCGGCGTGCGTCCATCCGGGCGGGGGTTCACCGCCCACCAGTCGACCCAGTGCCTCGGGGCCCGGCGGGTCCACACCAACGGCTCATCGGATAGGTCGAGGATCGAGATCGTCTCGCGCTCGGCCAGTCGGTGCCCGGCGGCGATGCCGACCATGCGCCCCTCGACGGCGACGATCTCGGTGTGCAGTCCGGTCGTGTCGGCTGGGAGCCACACAAAAGCGACGTCGACGAGCCCCTCATGCAGCGCAGCGACCTCACCGCCCCACTCGAAGCGTTTCGGCTCGACGGAGAAGCCGGGGTGCAGCCGCCGGAATTCGGCGTAGGCCTGGGTGGCCAGCGAACCGGCCCCTGAGGCTTCGAAGCCGACCCGCAGAATGCGTGCTGTGGCGGCGGCGACAAGCCGCGCCGTGCGCTCGGCGGCCCGCCAGTCGGCGATCAGTTGCCGGGCGAGGGGGAGGAATGCCTCTCCTGCGGTCGTGAGCGACACCTGCCGGCTGGTCCGCTCGAAGAGCGGCGTGCGAAGGTCTTCTTCCAGGCGGCGGATTCCGCGGCTGAGGACCGGCTGGGAGACGAAGAGCCGTTCGGCGGCTCGCGTGAAGTTGAGCTGTTCGGCCAGCTCGATGAAGTAGCGCAGGGCACGCGTGTCCACATCCATGCGACTGCCTCCCGCGCCCATCCCAAGGGCGATCTATGCGTTCACCGTATAGAAAGAGGTCTTGGACGTGACCCGGGAGAAGGAGGTTTTCTAGATCTCGCGAGATCACGAGGCCAGGCGGCCGCCGCGCCGGCGTTCCGGTGAATCGGACCCCGGTTACTCTCGGGGGCGCCTGCCACGTGCACGAACTCCCTTCTCGATCCCGCTGCCACCCATCCTGGAGGACGACCATGTCACTCGATCCACGTGCCGAACGCCGCCGCCCGTCGCTCTCCTCACCGCGGCGCGACGTCCTGATGGCGGGGGCCGCCGGCCTCATAGCGGCCGCCGCCCTTCCAGGTGGGGAAGCCGCCGCGCACACGGCGCCGTCCGGAGCCGGGCGCCACGGCGGCACCGGCGGGTTCGCAGGGAAGACCGTGCTCATCACCGGTGCGACTTCGGGCATCGGCAAGGCCACCGCCTACGCCTTCGCCAAGGAGGGCGCACGGGTGATGTTCTGTGGCCGGCGTACCGAGTTGGGACGGAGCAACGAGCGCGAGATCCGCGACTCCGGCGGAGAGGCGAGCTTCCGCCGGGCCGACGTACGCGAGGAATCCGACGTCGCAGCGCTGGTCACAGAGTGCGTGCGCCACTATGGCCGGATCGACATCGCCGTCAACAACGCGGGCATCGAAACACCCAGGCCCTCACCGTTGCACCAGCAGTCGGTACGCGACTTCGACGCAGTCTGGCGCACCAACGCCCGGGGCGTCTTCTTGTCCATGAAGTACGAGCTGCCGCGGATGCTGAGCCAGCGTCGCGGCGTCATCATCAACACGGCCTCGATCTCCGCCGAAGCCGGGTTCGCCACCATCGCCCCGTATAGCGCCAGCAAGCACGCCGTCGCCTCGCTCACCAAGGTCGCCGCATTGGAATACGCGGACAAGGGCATCCGCGTCAACGCTCTGGCGCCGGGAGCGGTGGACACCCCGATGCTGCGGCGCGCCGCCGAGGCGTTCGGGACCACCTATGCGGAAATCGCGCAGGACTACCCGATCAAACGGATCGTTCATCCCGACGAGATCGCCCGCGTGATCATGTTCCTTGCCTCGGACGAGGCGTCCGCGGTGGTCGGAACAGACGTCGACGCCTCGGGCGGCTACCTGACCGGCTGACCGGCGATCGGATCGCACTCGGTGAGACATCCGACCTGCTGCGAAGCAGGGCGGAACAGGGCGCGCGCCAGCCGTACAAGATTGTCGACGAGAGGCGAGGTGTCCCCCGATGCACCAGGCGAGACTGAGCGTCGAGACCTGCTGGACCGGGCGGGAGCCCGGTTGCGGACGGGCTCCCCCGAATCGTCAGGGGAGGAGCTTGTCCGCGGTGATGGGGAGGCTCCTGACGCGCTTGCCGGTGGCGTTGTAGACCGCGTTGGTGTAGGCCGCGGCGGCTCCCACGGTGCCGAGCTCGCCGATTCCCCGCGCGCCCGTCGAGCTGATCGCCGGCGCTACCGCGGAAGGTGGACGAGGCGTTTGTCATGCTCGGCCCCTCACCCGATGACAGTCAGGAAAGGCGCAGGACACGCAGCCGGGACCAGGCGAGCAGGACATGCACGCGGTCGGGCAGCCCGAGCTTGGCGAGGACGCTCGACACGTGCACCTTCACCGTGTAACGGCTGATGACCAGGCGGGCGGCGATCTCGTCGTTGGACAGCCCTTCCGCGATCAGCCCGCACACTTCGCGCTCACGCTCGGTCAGCCGCTCGGCGGCATCCAGCAGCGCACGGTCCTCGTCGCTGGGCAGCATGGGCTGAAGCGCCTCGATCATCCGGGTCGTCGCCTCGGGCGCCAGCACCGACTGGCCCGCGGCGACGATCCGGATGCCGTCACGGATCCGCTCCCCCGGCGCGTCCTTCAACAGGAACCCGCTGGCTCCGGCCTGCAGTCCCGCGTAGACATAACTGTCGAGATCGTATGTGGTCAGGATCAGCACCCGGGACGGACCTCGCTGTGCCACGATGCGGCGGGTCGCTTCGATGCCATCCATGCCGGGCAACCGGATGTCCATCAACACCACGTCCGGCTCCTGCCGGCCGGCCGCCTCGACGGCCGAAGCGCCGTCACCCACCGCGCCCACCACGGTCAGGTCGCCGGCCGCGCCGACCAGCCGTACCAGCGCCTCCCGAAGGAGCTGCTCGTCGTCACAGACCAGAACACGGATGCCGGTCATGACCTGCTCCGCAGCGGCAGAGTGGCGCACACCTCGAAGACGCCGCCGTCGTGGCCCGCCCATACCGAGCCGCCCAGCAGCTCCACCCGTTCGCGCATACCGATCAATCCCACGCCCGCCCCGTTCCCGATCGTGCCCGACCCGCCCTGCACCGGGTTGGTGACCCGAACCCTCAGCCACTCTGGCGTGTAGTCCAGCCGCACCCATGTCTCCACCGGGCCGGCGTGCTTGGCGACATTGGTCAACGCCTCCTGTACAACACGGTAGGCGGCCAGCTCAATGCTCGCGTCCACCGGGCGCACCTCTCCGCTGCGGTTCAGCACAACCTGGGGACCGCCCGGCGGCGTGGCCGCGACCAGCGCATCGAGCTGATCCAACCGAGGCGGCGGGGCCAGCGGGTCGTGCCCGGACGGTTCCCTCAGCACACCGAGCAACCTCCGCAGCTCGCCCAGCGATACCCGGCCGGTACGTGCCACCCGCCGCAACGTCTCCTCCATGTCGTCCCGGGTGTCCGCGCCGGCCTCGGCGTCGACCACCATCGTGGTCACCGAGTGGTTAAGGATGTCGTGCAGTTCCCTGGCCAACAGTGCTCGCTCACGCTCGGCCGCCCGTCGTTCGACCGCGGCTCTTTCGACCTCCAGCAACCGCTGGCGTGCCTGAAGCTCAAGGATGCGGTCGCGCTGGCGCCCGTCCACTCGGCCCACCATCCAGAATCCGACGAACAGCACCGTGATCGCGCCGTACACCGCCACGACCCGTATCGGATCGCCGATCGCGAGCAGAGTGATCGGCAGGCCGGTGAGCAGCAGCACCAGCACCGCCACCACGCCGATCACCCGGCGGTCGCCACGGCCCCACGCCCCCAGCCGGGAAGCCGCGACCAGGGGCGCCACCAGGACCGGTACCTTCAGCAGGGCCAGCACCAACTCCAGGACGACGACCACGGAGAGCACGGTGAGCGGAAAGCGCCGCGACCACATCAGCGCCACTGACTGAGTGCAGGCCAGAACGATCTGGATGGACATCTTCTCGCCGCCCAGCTCGCCGGCCAGACCGATCAGCCAGCCGACGAGGGGCGGCAGGACGGCCAGCAGCCCGTCGCTCAGCCATTCCAGGCGGGAGTGGCGGCCCGCCGTATCCTGCGGCTGCACCCCCATCCCCAGACCACCAGCACGGCCACCGGTGCCCAGGGCGCCAGCGCGATCGTCCAGCTCAACGACAGCGGCGGGCCCGGCTGCTCGATCACCTGGACCGGTAGGACGCCCGTCGCTCTTCCGCCCGGCCGCTCCACCGCGAACTCGAACCGCCACGTGCCCTCCTCCGTCAGAGACACCACGTCCAGCCCCCACACCTGGCGTGCTCGGGGATGCCGCGGCAGCACAATGCTGTCACCGCGGCGCTGCAGGACGATGCCCTTCAGTCCCTCACGGTCACCGGACGGTGCGACGACGGTGACCAGTCCGGTGCGCCCCTGGATGCCGCCGGTCGGCTCGAAGGTGAAGTCCAGCGACTGCAGGGCGTGGATCGGCCACTCGGTGAACGATACGGCGATCGTCGACTGGTCGCTCATCCTGAGCGTCTCGGTGTGAACGATCTCACCCGGCAGGGGTGGGGGCGCTGCGGCGGCCGGCGCCGCGGCGAGGAACAGGGCCATCACGGTCACGGCCGCCGCGGCCAGGACGCGTCTCATGCCGTCACCGCCACGCCGGCCAGGGGCGTGCGTACGCCGAAGCGGCGCAACATGGTGGCGCACTGCCAGCCCAGCCAGCCCATGCCGGCGCCCACGGCAACAGCCGCCGCCAGCGTGGCCGGCAGGTTCATCTCTACGCCGATGACGGCGTAGAACAACGCGCTGTTGACGCCCACGAGCGCTCCGATGCCCGTCATGATCAGGAGTGGGGTCATGCCACGCCGTACGGCCAGCGCCACCAGGCCACCCGCCGCCAGGGCAACCAGCGGGAACGTCACGGGGAAGCCGATCAGGACCTGCGGCAGGCCGGACGCATAATCTCGCATCGGCTGGCCGATCGTCCCGGCGTACCAGCGGGTCGCGGGCGGCGCGAACAGCGCCAGCCCGCCCTGCACACCCAGGAACACCAGGCCGGCCGCGGCCGGCCAGTGCCAGACCCGGGTCAGGCCGACGATCAGGCACAGGGTGAGCGCGCCCGCCGCACCGAGGCCGAGCACGCGCGGAGCCACCCCAGGCAACCAGTCGAAGACCAGCTCGGAGACCATGCCGAACGCCGAAGTCGAGCCCAGGGTGGCCAGGCCGATGGCCAGCGCCAGGCCCCACCGCTCGGAGCGGGTACGGCGCAGCACGGCGAACGCCATCACCATCGCGAAGATCTCCACCTGGATGGACAGGCCCAGGCCGAAGTGCGAGGGCGTCGTCCCGGCCGCGATGTCGAAGCCGTATACCTCGTGCCACCACAGATCGGCGCCAGCGTAAAAGAGGTTGGCCGCCGCGCCCAGCCCGCCCACCAGGAACGGCCACGGCGCACGGAACACGCGGAACACGTTCACCGACGGCGTCCCGGTCGCCGGCCCTCCCGCCCACGTCGAGAGCAGCACCACGGTCAGGCAGCTCAGCCCGATGATGCCGGTACCGGCGTAGAGCAGCAGGTGGGGGGCGGTCCAGAAGTTGTCGGGCCCGACATCGCCGTGCCATTGCCCGTCCCACACCATGCCGGTCAGCAGTACGGCATACCCGAACATCAGGAACCAGGCACCGGTGACCTCCCTGCGGGGGACGTCACGCGGCCCTGCTATCGCTTGTGTCGCCATCTACTCTCCCTCTCCAACCAGTGTGTTAACCGTGATCACCTCGGTGCCCCGGCCGCCGCGCACACGGATGCCGAGCTGCCAGACGCCGGACATGGTGAACAGCTCACCGCGGGCCACGTACCGGCCCGCGTCGCCGTCCCGCTGAGCGGCGATTTCAGTGGAGGTATGGCCCATGTGCGGCATCACCGCGAACACCGAGACCTCGGCAGGCGCGGGGCTGACGTTGATCCTCGCCTCCGTCAGGCCGACCTCCGACTCCAGGGCCACCCGGACGGTGTAGTGCGCACCCCGGCCCGTCAGCTTCACCGGGTCGGGGTCGCCGCTGCCCTGCACGAGCCACAAAACTCCGGCGGCGATCATCAGGATGGGCAGACCGAAGGACGCGCGTCGGCGCCATGTCATCGGTCACTCCCCTCGGCCTCGACCTCGATGACATGCGGCACAGTGACGATCTCGTAGTTCTTGACGTACTGGACCCAGGCCAGGTAGCGGCCCTGCCGCGGGAATGTGAAAGTGAACCTCAGCCGTGGGCCGTACCGGGCGACGGACTCGTCCGGAACACGCTCCGCGGCGTTCGTCATCGAACTGTTCTCGTGCACGTGGCCGAGATAGCCGCCGTCCTCGCGACGCACGATGAGATGCCCGGCCATGCCCAACCACGGCTGCAGCGTGGCATCCCCTGTGTCCAGCGTGAGGGTCACCGGCCGCCCGGCTACCGGCCGCGCTGGCTCCATCGCAGGCCGTACGGCCTGTGTCACCGGGCTCTCGGGCTTGTTTCCGCTGTCACCGTGCCCGACGGTGAAGTCGCCGGAGACGAGCTGACCGCCTGCGTCTATCCGCTCAAACTCGGCATACACCAGGTGGTGGCCCGCCTCCCCGGCGCGCAGCCGTACCTCGTGGACACCGGGCGCGGTGCGGGTGGGGTGCACGTGCCGGAAGTAGGCGCCGTCCTGACTCGTCACCACGACGTGCGACAGCGCGCCGTGGTGCTCGGCCAGGTCGTCAACGGGACGGCCGGTGGAGCCGTCAAACAGCGCGATCCTCAGTCTGAACTCCGTGTGCGGCCCCGGCCGCGCCGGCTCGACCTCGATCAACGGTTGCGCGTTCGGCTTGCCGAGCGGCAGCTCCCGTGCCGGCCCCACCGGCGCACCGTCGGGTACCGGCGGCAGGAACCACGGCGACAGACCGCCTGCAGTGAACGCCACGGCCGTCGCCGCCACGAACGCGATGGCGGACGCGCCGGCCACCATCCTCCGTGACAGGGCCGCACCCACCAGGGCGACGATCAAAGCCACTGCAGCGCAGGCGAAGGCCACGTACGCGACCACCTCCCACAGCGGCGCCCTCGGCACCATCAGGTCGAACGGCAGCACGGACCGCTCGCCACCGACTTTCACCTCCAGCTCATGCGGTCCCGCCTGGTCCGCTGACAGCAGCACCGGATAGACACCCGGCCGACCTAGCCGTACCTGAGCCATTCCGGAAGAGATCACGCCGGACTCGGCGGAGCGGAGCGTCAGTTCGACCCCACCACCCCGCCCCGGCTCATGCGCAACCACGTCCACCTGCAACGGCGCCGGCACCTGCACGCTCGCCCGCACCACCACCGTCAACTCCATACCGGCGATGGTCTGGGCGAAGCGCACATCGGCCTCGCCACTACGGCCGTGTGCCCATGCGGGAACCGCCCAGGCGAGTACGGCGAGCAATGCCAACATGGCCGGAATCAGCCGTTTGATCACGCGATTAAGCCTAGAAACGACCCTGCGCCCGGCACATCACACGCGGGCACTGACCTTCCTAGTTCCGAGGAACTAGAGCCTTTCCTCCCGGCGGTGACCCGATTTGACGGTCCTCTGTGCAAGACCATCGCCGTTCTTCATAACCAGCTAGTCGCACAGGCCACACGAGAATGTAAAGGCCGGGGTGGCAGTGGCACAGGTCCAGCCCTTGGCGTCCACGCCGAGGGCCGTTCCCCTACCTGACAGGCAGTCCAGTCACGGCCCGGCCGATGATGAGCCGCTGGATCTCCGACGTGCCCTCGAAAATGGTGTAGATCTTGGCGTCACGGTGGAAACGCTCCACCGGATGGTCCCTCGTATACCCGGCGCCACCCAGGATCTGGATCGCCTGCTCCGTCACCCACACCGCCGTCTCCCCCGCCACCAGCTTCGACATCGACCCCTCCGCCTGCTCGAACTGGCGGCCGTTGCGGGCCATCCAGGCCGCGCGCCAGGTCAGGAGGCGGGCGACGTCCACGCGGGTGGCCATGTCGGCGAGGAGGAAGGCGATCGCCTGGTTCTCGCCGATCTTGCGCCCGAACTGTTCACGCTCGCGGGCGTAGTCCCTGGCGTACTCGAAGGCCGCCCTGGCGATGCCGACGGCCATGGCGGCGACCGAGGGGCGGGTGGTCTCGAACGTCCGCATGGCGGCCTGCTCGCCGGACCGTTCGCCGTTGCGTACGCGGGCCAGCCGGGCGTCGAGCCTGTCCTTGCCGCCGAGCAGGCAGGAGCCGGGGACGCGGACGTCGTCCAGGATCACCTCGGCCGTGTGCGAGGCACGGATGCCGTGCTTGCGGAACTTCTGGCCCATGGCAAGGCCGGGCGTCCCTGGGGGAATGACGAAGGAAGCCTGGCCGCGGGCGCCGAGTGACGGCTCGACGGAGGCGACGACCACGTGGACGTCGGCGATGCCGCCGTTCGTGGCCCAGGTCTTGACGCCGTTCAGCACCCAGTCGCCCCGATCGTGGACCGCGCGGGTGCGGATCGAGCCCACATCGGAGCCGGCGTCGGGCTCGGAAGCGCAGAAGGCGCCCAGTTTGACGTCGTTCTCGGTGCCGAACATCTGCGGGAGCCACTCCCCCATCTGCTCGGAGGTGCCGCTCGAGGACAGGGCGGCGGCGGCCAGGCCGGTGCCGACGATGGACAGGCCGATGCCCGCGTCGCCCCAGAAGATCTCCTCGAACGCCACGGGCAGCCCTAGCCCGCTCTCCTCGAACCACTGCGTGGCGAAGAAGTCCAAGGAGTACAGGCCGATCTTGGCGGCTTCCTGGATGACCGGCCAGGGCGTCTCCTCGCGCTCGTCCCATTCGGCGCCTGCGGGGCGGATCACGTCGCGGGCGAACTCGTGCACCCAGTCGCGCACCTGGATCACGTCGTCACTGAGCTCCGGACAGAACCCGCTCATGCGCTGCACTCCTCGACTCGGCCACACCGTTACCGCTGGTAACACCTTACCGATCGGTAGCCTCAGCTGAAATGCCTCCTCGCCTTTTCGAGCTCGGGGGTACACGCCGCTGGATCGCTCAGCCCGGCACGGTGATCATGGGTGGGCGTTCCGAGATCCGGACGTCGCGGTTCAGGACGTCGTGACCGGCACAGCCGCGCCGGAACTGGGCCAGGCGTACAGACGGTTCGTGAAATGCCTGGATTTTGCCTTGGCGTTGCAGGCGGGACCAGGCAGCCAGCATGATCTGGGATGCCATGCCGCCGAGCGCCTCGGTCGACTGCGGGGCGTGCTCCCGCGAGCCCAGATCCACCTGCGCGAAGGCGTCCAGCCCGGCCAGGTCGAGCAGGTCGATCAGCAGGCCCAGTTCGACGCCGTACCCGGTGAGGAACGGGACGCGCTCGAGCGCCGAGCGGCGGCCGGCGTACTCACCGGCCAGCGGCTGCACGAAGCCGGCCAGCATCGGCCAGTGCAGGTTGATGAGCGGGCGCGCGACCAGTTCGGTGACGCGGCCGCCGCCGTTCGGCGCGCCGTTCAGCGGGCGGTCGTAGCAGCCCTTGACGTAGCCCACGGTGGGGTCGGCGAGCAGCGGCCCGAGCACCCCGCAGATCAGCGAGGCGCGAAACCCCCTGATGTCGGCGTCGGCGAACACCAGCACGTCACCGCCGGTGACCGCCAGTGACTTCCACAGGGCCTCGCCCTTGCCGTCCAGCGGCTCCAGCTGCGGCAGGATCTCGTCCTGGGCGTGCACCCGGGCTCCGGCACGCGCGGCCACCCCGGCGGTGTCGTCGCAGGAACGCGAGTCGATGACCACGATCTCGTCGACGAGCCCGTCCAGCTCGCGCCGGATGACGCGGATGATCTCGCCGATGGTCTCTCGTTCGTCGCGGGCCGGGAGCACCACGCTCACGGTGGTGTCTCCCTTGGCGGCCACCAGGTCCCGGACCGGCCAGTCCCCGGCGGACGAAGTACGGCGCCGCAACCATCCGGATACTTCTGGAAGCATGCGACACCTCCCCCCGAATCCCCCAACGGATCCCCATTCCCGCCAGCTGGCGACTTATGTGCTGTTCGTGTGGCGCTCCAGGAAGGTGTACACGTCCGCCTCGTCCACGCCGGGGAACGACCCGGGCGGCAGCGCGGCCAGGACGTGGGAGTTGGCGCGGGCCGACGGCCAGGCGTACCCCTCCCAGCGTTCGGCCAGCTCAGCGGGCGGGCGGCGGCAGCAGTCGCCGTCCGGGCAGTTGGATTTGGTGCGGTTGGTGGTCTCGCGGCCGCGGAACCACCGCGACTCCTTGAACGGCACCCCCAGCGTGATGGCGAAATCCCGCTCGCGTGACGGGTCCACGTGCGCCACGCAGAAGTAGGTCCCGGTGGGCGAGTCGGAGTACTGGTAGTACACGGAGAAGCGGTCCGGAGAGGCGAACACCTGCCGTCCGGACCACTGCAGGCACATCCGCTGGCCCTCGATGGCGCCCTGCTCGTCAGCCGGGAACTCGATGCCGTCGTTCTCGTAGGCCTTGTAGATGGTGCCTCCGGCGTCATTGCGCACGAAGTGGCAGACGAGGCCCAGGTGGTGGGTGGCGAGGTTGGTGAAGCGGTGCGCGGCCATCTCGTACGACACCGCGAACACGTCCCGAAGGTCCTCCACCGACAATGCCCGGTCGGCCTTGGCCTCCTGCAGGTAGAGCGTGGCGGCCCCCTCGGGGACGAGGACGGCGGCGGCGAAGTAGTTGGCCTCGGTGCGCTGGCGCAGGAAGTCGGCGAAGTCGCGGGGCTTGTCGTGGCCGAGTGCCAGGTGACCGAGCGTCTGGAGCAGGATCGTGCGCGGGGTGTGCATGCCGAGCTGCTCGTGCTTGACGTAGATGCGGCGGTTGCGCAGGTCGGTGATGGAGCGTACGGAGCGGGGCAGGTCCTGCGCGGTGTGCACGGTGTAGCCGAAATGCGTGACCAGGCTCTGGATCATGCTCTGGGACAACGCGCCGGTGCGGTAGCCGACCGCGTCGAGCGCCTTGGCGGCGGCCTCCTCGATCTCGGGGAAGTAGTTGCCCACCTCGCGCTGGCGGCGCCGCAGTTCGGCGTTGGCCGCCCTGGCCTCTTCCGGGGTGGCGGTGCGGCGGGCCTGCCTGGCGCGCAGCTCGCCGTACAGGCCGAGGATGTGCTCCAGCACGTCGTTGGGCACGCGGGCGGAGACCTTCAGCCGCGGCAGCCCGAGCCCGGCGTAGACGGGGTCGCGCTGCGCCTCCTCCAGGGCGATCTCGAGCTGCGCGCGGCGGTTGGGCGGCTGACGGCGCAGCAGCTCCTCGACGGGCACGCCGAGCGCGGACGCCAGCGACTTGAGCAGCGACAGCTTGGGCTCGCGCTTGCCGTTCTCCAGCAACGACAGCTGGCTCGGCGCCCTGCTCACGCGCGAGCCGAGGTCGGACAGGGTCATGCCGCGCTGTTTGCGCAGGTGGCGCAGGCGCTGGCCAAACGCGATGAGATCCAGCTCTTGCGTCAAAGACAGCGGTTCTTCACCCAGCAAGGACGCCATGGCCAGATCTTAGACAGAAATTCGGTCCATCTTCTAGCCTCCAGCGCCAGATCTTCTGCTACAGCGTGATTGGTCTAGGCCAACGGTAAAACTCGCGATTTCTTCTGCATCAAATACCCGTCAGTAATGGACAGATACAGAATTTTCGCGAATCTTCTCAGCGGTTTCGCCTATTGGACGCGATGCCCAGGGCACGAGACTCGGCGTAAGCACCCAGGGGACGACAAAGGAGTGAACGATGATCGATCGCCTCAAGGGAGCTGCTGAGCAGCTGCGGGACGAGTGGGAGAACGACCCCCGCTGGGAGGGCGTCGAGCGCACCTACAGCGCGGAAGACGTGGTCAGATTGCGCGGCAGCGTCCAGGAGGAGCACACGCTGGCACGGCTGGGCGCCGAGCGGCTGTGGAACCTCCTGCACACCGAGGACTACGTCCACGCCCTCGGCGCGTTGACCGGCAACCAGGCCGTGCAGCAGGTGAAGGCCGGGCTGAAGGCCATCTACCTGTCCGGCTGGCAGGTCGCCGCGGACGCGAACCTGGGTGCGCAGACGTACCCGGACCAGAGCCTCTACCCGGCCAACTCCGTGCCGGCCGTCGTGCGCCGCATCAACAACGCGCTGCTGCGCGCCGACCAGATCACCTGGTCGGAGGGCATCGCCGACGCGCCGCACTGGCTGGCGCCGATCGTGGCCGACGCCGAAGCCGGCTTCGGCGGCGTGCTCAACGCGTTCGAGCTGATGAAGGGCATGATCGCGGCCGGCGCCGCGGGCGTGCACTGGGAGGACCAGCTCGCCTCCGAGAAGAAGTGCGGCCATCTGGGCGGCAAGGTGCTGATCCCGACCGGCCAGCACATCAAGACCCTCAACGCCGCCCGCCTCGCCGCCGACGTCTGCGGCGTCTCCTCACTGATCATCGCGCGGACCGACGCCCAGGCCGCGACGCTCCTGACCAGTGACGTGGACCCGCGCGACCAGCAGTTCACCACCGGCGAGCGCACCGGGGAGGGCTTCTACCGGGTCAGGAACGGCATCCAGGCGTGCATCGCGCGCGGCCTGGCCTACGCGCCGTACTCAGACCTGCTCTGGATGGAGACCGGCACGCCGGACCTGGACGTGGCGCGCGAGTTCGCCGAGGCGATCAAGGCCGAGTACCCGGACCAGATGCTCGCCTACAACTGCTCGCCCTCCTTCAACTGGAAGAAGCACCTGGACGACTCCACGATCGCCAAGTTCCAGCGGGAGCTCGGGCACATGGGGTACACGTTCCAGTTCATCACCCTCGCCGGGTTCCACTCGCTGAACCACGGCATGTTCGACCTCGCCCAGGGGTACGCGAACGACGGCATGACGGCGTACGTGGAGCTGCAGGAGGCCGAGTTCGCGGCCGAGTCGCGCGGCTACACCGCGACGAGGCACCAGCGCGAGGTCGGCACCGGCTACTTCGACCTGGTCAGCACGGCCGTGGCGCCCAACTCCTCGACCACCGCGCTCAAGGGCTCGACGGAAGAGGAGCAGTTCGGGCACTGACCCCCCTGATCTCGCCGGCCACCTCCAGGGCATGGGATGGTTCCCCGGCGACGGCCGCGCCAGTCTCCCCCAGCGACTGGCGCGGCCCCCTTTCGCTATGCGGCGGGGGTCAGCTGGCGATCGAGGCGGCTTCCTCGGCCTCGACGTCGCGGTTCCAGTCGCGCTTGACGGCGCGCCACCCTTCGTCGTCCACCCCGGCCCGCCAGTAGCCGGAGATCGACAGCCGATCCATCGAGATCCCCCGCTCCAGGCGCAGGTGGCGGCGGAGCTGCTTGACGAAACCGGCCTCGCCGTGGACGAACGCGTGCACGTTACCGTCCGGGAACTCCAGCTCGCGCACGGCCTTCACCAGGGCCTCACCCACGGGCCGGTCACTCCGGTACAGCCACGTGATGCGCGCGTCCGCGGCCGTGTCCAGCTTCAGCTCGTCCTCCGGCCCGTCCACCTCCAGCAGGACATGCGTGAGCACCCCGTCGGGCAGCACCTCGAGCGAGGCCGCGATGGCCGGCAGCGCGCTCTCGTCGCCCACCAGCAGATGCCAGTCCGCCGCCGGGTCGGGCGCGTAGCCGCCGCCTGGACCCAGCAGGAGCACGACGTCACCCGGCGCGGCACGGTCCGCCCACGGCCCGGCCACGCCCTCGTCGCCGTGCACCACGAAGTCGACGGTCAGCTCGCGGGCGTCCGGGTCCCAGGCGCGCACGGTGTACGTGCGCAGCCGCGGCCAGACCTCGCGCGGCATGGTCTCACGGCAGGCCTTCACGCTGAACGGCTGGGGATATTCAACATCCTCGTAGGGGAAGACGACCTTCACATAGTGGTCGGTCAGGCCCGAGGTGGCGAAGTCGGCCAGCCCGTCGCCGCCGACCACGATACGGACCATGTGCGGGGAGAGCCGCTCGGTCCGCAGGACGACACCCCGATGATGGTCCGTGGGCTTTTCAGCCATAGAGAAACATCCCCCTGACAGAGTTAGGCATGCCTAACCTTACACTCTGTCTCGCTGCCCCTGCCAGTGGGGCGCGGAATCTTCGTCGCGGTCAGGCGGCCGCCGTGTCGTCCGCCGACGCGGCGGGGCCGGCCCCCACCGCGGACAGGAACTGCGCCATGTGCTGGAACGCCAGCCGCGCCTCGGGCAACACGTCCGCCAAAATAGGGAACACGTGCGGCATGCGCCGCCATTCCTCGTACCTGACGAGCACTCCGTCGCGCCGCGCCCGCTCGGCCACCCGCCGCGCCTCGTCGCGGAGCACCTCGGTGGAGCCGGTCACGATCATGATCGGCGGCAGCCCGGTGAAGTCCCCGTGCACCGGCGAGACCAGCGGGTCGTGCGGATCCAGCCCAGAGGTCCACCGGCGGGCCAGCCACCGCACCCGGCTGGCCGGCAGCAGCGGGTCCTGCCAGCGGTTCGCGTGGCGCGGAATGTCGGTCAGGTCCGCCCACGGCGACAGGCAGATTGCGGCCGCGGGCAGCGGCAGCCCTCGGTCACGCAGCGCCAGCAGGGTCGCCAGCGTCAGATGGCCGCCTGCGGAGTCGCCCGCGACGATGATGTCCTCGGGTGCGTGACTGCGCAGCAGGCAGTCGTAGGCCTCCAGAGCGTCGGCCAGCGAGTCCGCCAGCTTGTGCACCGGGCCCTGGCGGTAGTCGAGCGCCAGGACCGGCCGCCTGGCCACCACTGACAGCCGCCATGTGATGGACCGATGCGTACGCGGCGAGCACGAGAAGTAACCGCCCCCGTGGAAGTACAACAAGGCCTTGCCCTCGTCGAGCCCCTCACCGCCGCGTACCCACTCGCCGCCGCAGTCGGAGAAGGCTGCGGGCACGATGGAGACGTGCGCTGGGTGTGGCACCTGCACGAGCTGGGCAAGTCGGCCGATGTGCGCCGCCCCCAAGAATGCGAGCGGGTGGCGCATCAAGAGACTGGAAGCCGGCTTCACGGTCCCGCGCATCAGGCCGATCAGCGCGCGGGCCTGCCAGCTCAAGGGGTATTCAGGAACCATATCCCCGTCGATCCGCATATTGACCCTCCGAAGCCCTCCAAAGACTGTCATTCCCCACCGAGCCGCTTCCTACCTGCCAGTAAGTATCTCATCGCTTACGCGGATGTTTCGGTGTTGTGTCACGCTGGTGGACATGGCCGGATATTCGGGGACCCCGCTGCCGCGCAAGCTCGGCGTCAAGCCCGGGCACCGAGTGCTGGCCATCGCCGCCCCCGACGGCCTCGACCTGGGTGAACCCGGCGCGGACGTGCACCGGTCCGCCGATCGGGACCCCTACGACGTCATCCTCGTCTTCTGCGCCGACTTCGCCGCGCTCCACGAGGCCTTCCCCGGCGCCCTGGCCCGCCTGACCAAGAACGGCGGCCTCTGGGTCTGCTGGCCCAAGCGCGCCAGCAAGATGCCGACGGACCTGTCCGAGAATCCCATCCGGGACTACGGCCTGTCCCTGGGCTTGGTCGACAACAAGGTCGCCGCCATCGACACGACCTGGTCGGGCCTGCGCTTCGTTTATCGCGTTGCGGACCGCTGACCCTCCGACGGATAATTCCATGCTTTCCGTCGGCAGACCCGTGCACGGGTCCGGACA
Source organism: Nonomuraea sp. 3N208 (assembly GCF_052245935.1). Lineage (NCBI taxonomy): Bacteria > Bacillati > Actinomycetota > Actinomycetes > Streptosporangiales > Streptosporangiaceae > Nonomuraea > Nonomuraea sp. 3N208. The sequence goes on from NZ_JBQQBR010000011.1 coordinate 198,542, forward strand.
CGGCGCGTAGCCATGTCTTTACACATTCGGAGGTGCAAAACCATACCCCTCTATGCCCGGCTCGTCCGGTACGGCTTCCGCAAGCACGCCACCTACGTCTGGGCAGCGCTCGCCGGCGCGTTCACCAACAGCGTGTTCGGCGTCCTGCGTGCCTACATCCTCATTGCCCTGTGGCAGGCCCGCCCCGGGCTGGCCGGCTACGACATCACCGACGCCATCACCTTCTGCTTCGTCACCCAGGCGTTCATCGGGCCGATGCAGCTGTTCGGCGGCGGCCTCGGCATCCCCGAGCGCATCCGCAACGGCGACATCGCGCTCGACCTCGTCCGCCCGGCCTCGCTCCAGCTCTGGTCGCTGGCCGAGGACATCGGCAGGGCGGCCTATCTGTTCCTCGTCCGCGGCTTTCCGCCGATGCTGCTCGGCGCGGCGTTGTTCGGCATCGTCGTGCCCACCGACCCCGGCCGGTGGGCGGCGTTCCTGACCGGCTTCGCGATCGCCGTCGTGGTCAGCTTCGGCTGGCGCTACCTGGTCGCGCTGTCGGTCTGCTGGCTGGTCGACGACCGCGGCGTGGCGGTGTTGTCGATGGTCCTGACGACCTTCTTCTCCGGGATGATGCTGCCGTTGCACATCTTCCCGGGCTGGCTCGGCGACCTCGCCGAGTCGCTGCCGTGGGCGGCCATGGTCCAGCTGCCCACCGACCTCTACCTCGGCAAGGCGCCCGTCCTGGAGACGCTGGCCTTCCAGGCGTTCTGGGCGGCGGTCCTGCTCGGGCTCGGCGCCCTCGGCACCCGGGCGATCCGCCACAAGGTGGTGATCCAGGGTGGTTAGGACGTATTTCCTGCTGGCCTGGACGTGGACCCGTGCCTCGGCCGTGTACCCGGCGTCGTTCTGGCTGATGGTCGCGCTCGGCGGCGTCATCGCCGCCCTGGACGTCGCCGTCATCCTGGTCATCTTCGCCAACACCACCTCGCTCGCCGGGTTCTCCCGAGACGAGGTCCTCTTCCTGTACGGCGCCTCCAGCCTGTCCTTCACCGTCTGCGACATGTTCGTCAGCAACCTCGACCGGGTCAGCCAGCACATCAAGGCGGGCACGCTGGACACATTCCTGATCCGGCCGGTCAGCGCGTGGCTGCAACTGGCCGCCGACCGGTTCAACGGCACCAGGGTCGGGCGGGTGCTGCAGGCGGGCGCGGTGCTCGGCTACGCGCTGGCCGTGCTCGGCCTCGACTGGCGGCGCGCCTGGATGATCCCGGTCATGGTGATCACGGGAATGGTCATCTTCACGGCGCTGTGGACGCTGGCCGGCGCGCTGCAGTTCGCGCTGACCGACGCCCCGGAGGTGAGCAGCTCCTTCACCTACGGCAGCCAGCAGCTCAGTCAATACCCGTTCAGCATCTACGGTCGCGACCTGGTCAAGGGCGTGACGTACGCGGTCCCGCTGGCCTTCATCAACTGGCAGCCGGGCCTGTACGTGCTGGGCCGCGACGATCCGTTCGGCACGCCGGAGTTCATGAGGTTCATGGGACCGGCCGCCGCGCTGGTCCTCGCTCTGCTGGCGGCGCTGGCCTGGCGGCAGGGCATCAGGCACTACCGATCCACGGGGAGTTGAGGATGATCGAGCTCGAGCGGGCGGGACGCTCGTTCAAAGTGAAGAAGACCGTCGTCCACGCCGTACGCGACCTGTCGTTCACCGTGTCGGCCGGGGAGTTCGTCGGCTACCTCGGGCCCAACGGCGCGGGCAAGTCCACCACGATCAAGATGTTGTGCGGCATCCTCACGCCCACCACAGGCCGGGTGCGCGTGGCCGGGCTGGACCCGTCGCGCCGGCGCACCACGCTGGCGCGACGGATCGGCGTGGTGTTCGGGCAGCGCACGACGCTGTGGTGGGACCTGCCGCTCGCCGACAGCTTCGAGCTGATCCGGCTGCTCTACAAGGTCGAGCGCGCGGCGTTCAGGTCGCGGCTCGACGAGCTGACCGAGACCCTCGACCTGGGCGCGTTCATGCGCACGCCGGTGCGGCAGCTCAGCCTCGGCCAGCGCATGCGCGGCGACCTGGCGGCGGCGCTGCTGCACGCGCCGGACGTGCTGGTGCTCGACGAGCCGACGATCGGGCTCGACGTCGTCAGCAAGGCCGGCATCCGGGAGTTCCTGCGCAAGCTCAACGCCGAGGAGGGCACGACGGTGTTGCTGACCACGCACGACCTCGGCGACATCGAACGCCTGTGCCGCCGGGTGATGCTGATCGACCACGGGCGGCTGGCGTTCGACGGGACGCTGGAGGAGCTGATGGCCACCGCCCCCGACCAGTCCACGATCGAGGACGTCGTCACCCGCCTCTACACCGGCACCACTGCTCAGTAGTAGGTGCTCTCGGACGCGGGCTCGTACTCCTCGTCCATGTCGTCGCGCTGGCGCGACCAGCGCGACGGCATCAGCACCGGGATGAACAGCGCCACGCCGAGCAGGGCGAACACGCCCGTCGTCAGCATGGTCTTGGCGCCGAAGCCCGCGTCCCTGATGATCTGGTTCACCGACGGCTCGGACGGGATGAGGGACAGCGCCCTGTTCACGTCCAGCGCGTAGATGACCGTCCACGCCAGCAGGACCATGGACGGCACGAAGGTCGCCAAGGGGGAGACCTTGCCCGCGACCACGAGCCCGAAGACGAGGCCGACCGCGGCCATCGCGCCGAGCGCGATCCACATCTGCTGGTTGTCCGGTGGAGTCGCCGCCGCACTGCCGACGGCTTGCTGCACAGCCCAGCCACCACCTGCCACTACGGCTGCCGTTACTACAAGCCCGATAAGCAAACCCGCCAAGTGCCGCAACGTTCTCACCTCTGTATCAACGTAATCGGCACGACCCTAGCGACAAATGCCGCAAAGCGACCAGGCATTGCGTACTTGAGGTCTCATGACACCCTGCCCCGTGAGAGCATGTGGCACACCCATGCGCGCCCAACTTCCCCTCCGGTTCGCGCGGGCGGCCGCCTTCTCCGCCGTCTGCGTGATCCTCGCCACGCTGGCGCACGTGGCAGGCGGCGGCTCGGGTCCCGAGCCGTGGGCCGCCGGGCTGGGGCTCGCTGTGGTGGCCGGGCTGGGGATGGCACTGTGCGGCAGAGAACGTTCTCCCGCGACCATCAACGGTGTGCTGGCGGTGGCGCAGCTCGGGCTGCACGAGCTGTTCGCCGGCGACGACACCGCCTACGTTTCCGTCGTCTCCGCGCACGGGCACGGCGGCGGTCTGGCGGTCGACGCCGGGATGGTGCTCGCCCACCTGACGGCCAGCCTGATCACCGGCGTGTGGCTGGCGCGCGGCGAGGCCGCGCTCTGGTCGTTGCTGCGCCGCCTCGGCCGCCGTTTCGTCCTGCTACGTCCGGTCGCGGCACCCGCCGTGCGGCTCGTCGCGCCGGTCGTCTTCACCCGGGTCGTCCCGCCACAGCCGGGGTTCCGGCACTGTCTGGCCAGGCGTGGTCCTCCACTTCCCGCCTGACCATCTGACATCCCCTTTTTCTCATTCAGCCAAGTGGAGTTTCGCCATGTCCTTCGTACGCCGTGCCGCGAGCGTGCTCGCCGCCGCCACCGCTCTCACCGCCGGCCTCGCACTGCCCGCGCTGGCCCACGTCACCGTCCAGCCGGGCACCGCCGAGCAGGGATCCTTCAGCAAGGTCGCGTTCCGGGTACCGAACGAGCGTGACAACGCCTCGACCACCAAGATCGAGGTCAGCTTCCCCGCCGACCACCCGCTGGCCTTCGTGTCGGTCAAGCCCCTGCCCGGATGGGAGGTGAAGGTGACGGAGGGCAAGCTGCCTGCGCCGGTCAAGACCGAGTACGGCGACCTCGAGGAGGCCGTCACCACGATCGTCTGGGCGGGGGGAAAGATCAACCCGGGTGAGTTCCAGGAGTTCGAGGTGTCCATGGGGCAGTTGCCCAAGGACACGGATCGGCTGATGTTCCCGACGAAGCAGACGTACTCGAACGGGGAGGTCGTGGACTGGTCCGAGGCGCCGAAGGCGGACGGCACGGAGGCCGAGCACCCGGCTCCGCTGCTCAAGCTCGTCCCCGCCGCGGCCGCCGCATCCCCCTCCGCCTCCGCGGCTCCCGCCACCCCTGCGGTGGTGCCGGTGGCCGCGGGGTCGTCCTCGTCTGACGGCACCGCGCGACTGCTGGGGGGCGCCGGCTTGGCGGTCGGGGCCATCGGCGTCGTGCTCGCCGCCTTCGGCCTGCGCCGCCGCTCCGCCTGACACGCGCGGCCCACACCGCCCGACACGCTCGGCGTGAAATGCACGCTCCAGGCCGGCCAGGGGCGCCCGCGACGCGTGGGCGCCCCTGCCAGGACCCGGCCTGCCGGGTCGGCACCGGTATGCCATGTCCGTCACCGTGGGACCGCCTGCGGCTGCCTGGACGCCGCGGGCGGCGGGCGTCCGTTACCGCACCGGGACCTGGGAGGCCGTGGTGCCGCCGCTGGCTGCCTGCCAGCCCGCCACCACTGTCGGGGAGGCGGCCAGGGCGCGGGTCAGGGGCACCGTCACGGTCGTCGTGCCCGTGCCGGACACGGTGACGACCCGGCTGGCCGCCGTGCCCTGGGCGTCGCGGACGAACAGGTGCGCCTCGCCGGCGCCGCCCGTGCGCAACGTCACCTTGACGGCGTCCCCCGCGCCCGTGGCCGCGGTCACCCGGCCGCTCTCCGACGCCGGCGCCGCGGGCCCTCCGCCCAGCGGGACGTGCACGCGGACCGCCTGCTCCAGCGACTGCGGCGAGTCCAGGCTGGACAGGGCGGTGCCGGGGATCACCGGATCGGGCACCGGCCGGTCGGCGGGCGGCCGGTATCCCGGAAGGGTCGCCACACCCCACCGGTACGGGTCGCCCTGCACCCCGCCCCACGTCGACCAGCCGATCCGGGTCTGGCCGGTCTTGTCCTGGGTGTCGGAGTCGTACACGAGGATGTTGAGACCGAGGTGCTCGGGGTCGATGGAGCCGGGCAGGGCCTCCATCGGGATGGACATCTCCACCGTGTACCCGCCGGAGGCGATCGTCGAGGCGATCCGCACACCCGTCGCGGGACCCTGGCGGTTGTCGGCGTCCCGCAGGGCGCACGGCGGCCCCGGTGTCGCGGACCCGGCGACGTTAGACGGTGTCGCGGACCCGGCGGCGTCAGAGTCGGCCGTCACCGGCAGCACCGCCGCCTTGAAGGTGGTGGAGGTGTTCTCGGACGTGCCGCGCGGGTCGATGGTGACCTCCACCGCGTCGGTGCGCCAGTGCCGCTTGCAGTCGGAGGCGGCCAGCCGCGTGCCGAGCACGTCGTCCTTCACCTGCGCCAGCACGTACAACGTGTCGTCGCGCCAGGCGAGCTTGGCCGTGGCGGAGCAGTCGGCCGCCGAGGAGCAGGCCTCGCCCTCCCACCGGCGAGAGATGTCGAGTGCGGGCCCGGTGTACTCCCCGTCGCCCTCGGCGCCGTCCACGGTGGGCTCGCCCTGCGGGATCGTGGTGGCCGGGACGAGTTCGAGCGCGGGCCGGCCGGTGACCGTGCCGTCCACGGTGACGGTGTAGGCGTAGTCGCCGCCCTCGTTGGAGGTTTTCAGCGAGGTGTCGGTGTTGGTGACGGTGAACGGCACCGTCGCCGACGCCCCGGGGGCCAGGTCGCGGTAGGCGGCCTCGGCGCGGTCGGCGGCGAAGCCTGCGGGCAGGTCCACGCGTACGGTGCCGGACCTGGCGGCGTCGCTCACGTTCGTCACCACGACGCCGATCTGCCGGGAGCCGCCCGACGGGAGCGTGAGCACGGGCGTGACCAGTCCGCGCAGCTGCGGCACGCCGACCTCGGTCACCCACTTCTCGTACTGGTCGACCTGGGGGAGCAACTGCTGCTGACCCCGTACCGCCGGACTGGCCTCGACCTGCCGGTCGGTGTAGCCGCGGCCCTGCTCGGTCGTGAGTACGGCCCCGATCCTGGCCCGCCCGGCCGCGCCCGCGGCAGGCGTCACGGTGAAGGTCGCCGACCCGGTGCGTCCGGCGGCGATCCGGCCGAGGTCGCCGGAGCCCTTGACCGTCCAACCCTCGGGCACGCGCAGCGCCGCGGAGGACCGGCCCAGCGGCTCGCGGGCGGCGGTCGTGGTCACCTCGACGGTGAACGCCGCTCCGGGGCGGACGTCGAACGTGCTGGTCCGCAGGCCGAACCGGGTCCCGAGCGGGACGGTCCCGCTCGCCCTGGTCAGCGCCCCGTCGAGGATGGCCGTCGGGGCGGCCGCCGCCGGGGTGCCCGGCTCGGGGAACGGCACCCGCGCGTCCACCTGGGTGAAGAAGTCGCAGGCCAGCTGGGTGGGGTCGGACGGCACGTCGGGGAAGACGGCCCAGCCCTGGGAGGCGTACGTGCGCTGGGCGTCGCGCTCGATCGCGGCCCACGTCCGGCCGCTCTGCGAGGGGCGCCCGCTCCATACGCCGTACACGTTCTGCCCCGGGTTGGCAGGCCGGAACGAAGCAGCACATGACGGCCCGGTCTGCGAGGTGCCGCGCCCGCCACCGGTGAGCAGCCGCGCGGGCGCGTAGGGACGCAGCCCTTCGCGGGTGATCTGCTCGGGAAACGCCTTGGGGTCGGCCGCCGCGTAGAACGCCTCGATGGCCAGCCGCGCGGCCTCCTGGTGGTTGCCGTGGTTGCCCGGCGTCGGGGCCGGGTCCATGGTCAGCAGGATCTCCGGCCGGGTCTGCCGGATGGTCCGCACGACCTTCTCCAGGGTGTCGCCGCCCCAGACCTGGTCGGTCAGCGGGGCGCTGACCGTGTAGTAGAAGTCGACGTCGTCGAGGTTGAACACCTCGCCGATGCCGGCCTTGGCGACCGCCGTCCGCTCCTCGGCCTCACGCAGCAACCCGAGCGCCGGGCCCTCCTCGGGGCCGACGGCGTTGCCGCCGCCCTCGCCGCGGGTGACGGTGACGACGCCGGTGCGCACGTCGTGGTTCTCGTTCCATTGGCCGAGCGTGGACAGGGTGAACGCCTCGTCGTCGGGGTGCGCGCCGACGAACAACGCATCCAGGTCCACGGGCGCCTCGGCGCCCTCGGCGGCGGCAGGTAGAGCGGGCAACAGCGCGAAAACGGTGACCAACGCCATCAGCAGTCGTCGCATGGAACCTCCGTGGGATTACTCGCGGACCGCCCCCTGGAGCAGGCCGCGGACGAAGTGTCGCTGGAGGAACAAGTAGAAGATCACGACCGGGGTCGCCACGATGACCGACCCGGCCGCGAGGAGCGTGAAGCCGGAGGTGTACTGGCCCTGGAAGAACGCCAGTCCGAGCGGCGCGGTCCGCAGCGACTCGCTGGTCACCATGATCAGCGGGATGAGGAACTCGTTCCACGTCCACATGAAGACCAGCACGGTCAGGGTGACGACGGCGGGCCGGGCCGGCGGCACCAGCACCTGCCACAGGATGCGCCACGTCGAGGCCCCGTCGATGCGGGCGGCCTCGACGATCGCCCGGTTGGATGCACGGAAGTACGCCCGCATCCAGAACGTGCCGAACGCCACCGACAACGCCACCTGCGGCAGCGCCACCGACCAGAACGTGTCGATCAGTCCCAGCGTGCGCAGGTCGAAGTAGAGCGGCACCGCGACGGCCTCGCTCGGCATCATGATCCCGAGCATGAACAGGTAGAACAGCACCGACTGGCCGCGGAAGCGCATGGTGCCGAACGCGTACCCGCTCATGATCGACAACAGGACGCTGACGACCACGACGAACGCCGACACCATCAGGCTGGTCCGCAGATAGGTCCCGAACCGGCCGATCTCCCACGCCGCCGCGAAGTTCCCGAGCCCGGCCGTGCCGCCGCTGTCGGCGGGCCCGAGCGCGGCCGACAGGATGGTCACGATGGGGAAGAGCGCGAACGCGGCGAACACCGACAGGATGACGTAGTTGGCCATCCGCTCCCCACGCGAGATCACGCGTCCCTCCTGTCCGCGAACCGGTTGATCGCGAACGAGATCGCGAAGATGACGGCGGTCAGCGTGACGCCGATCGCCGCCGCCGAGCCGACCTGGCTGAGCCCGAAGGCCCGGTGGTAGACCTCATACGACGGCACCGACGTCGAGTCGCCCGGCCCGCCCCGCGTCGTGATGTACACCAGGTCGAACGTGCGCAACGCGGCGATCACCGTCAGCGTCAGGGCGACCGCGATCTCGCCGCGCACCGACGGCAGCGTGACCGTGAAGAACTCCCGCACCGCGCCCGCCCCGTCGAGCCGCGCCGCCTCGTACAGCTCGCCGGGGATGCGGCTCATCCCGGCCAGCAGCAGCACGGTCACCAGGCCGGTCTCGAACCAGGTGCCGACCACGCCGACCGCCGGCAACGCGAACGTGTAGTCGCCCAGCCAGCCCCTGGTCAGCGAGTCCAGCCCCAGCGCGCCGAGCAGCGTGTTGAGCGTGCCGTCGGGGGCATAGACGCGCCGCCACGCCACGGCCACCACGACCATGGCGACCACCTGCGGCAGGAACACCACGGTGCGGAAGAACCCCAATCCGCGCACCTTGGCGTGGTTGAGTATCGCGGCCAGCCCCAGCCCGATCACCAGCGGCCCCAGCGCGTAGAAGACGATGAGGACCAGCGCGTGGCCGAAGGCGGCCCGCAACCCTTCGTCGGCGACGATCGCGGCATAGTTGTCCAGGCCGACCCACCTGCCCAACGACAGCCCGTCCCAGTCGTACAGCGAGATCTGTACCGCCCGCCCGATCGGGTAGAGCAGGAACGCCGCGTACACGGCGAAGGCCGGCAGCAGATACAGGTAGGCGACGTGGCGCGGCTCCCCGGGAGGCCGGGCCCGGACCGTCGGCAGGGTCATCCGTTGCTCTCGGCGAAGGTCTTGTAGTCCTTCTCCAGCGTGGCCAGGAACTCCTGCGGCGTCGCCTTCTTGGCCAGCAGGTCCTGCAACGCCGCCCCCAGAGTGTCGGCGAACGTCGGGGTGGCGTAGTCCAGGTACGGCACCAGCCCGTTCTTCGCGGTCACGGTCCCGAACGCGGTGAAGACCTCCTGCTGCGGCCCCTTGGCCACGCTCTGCTGGTCGGTCTCGGCGACCGGCAGGTTCCCGGTGCCGGTGAGCACCTTCATGGCGTCGGCGCTGGTGATGAAGTTGATGTACGCCGCCGCCGCGTCCGGGTTGGGGCTCTTTGCGGTGATCGCGAACGGCAGCCCCGTCCCGCCCGTCGCGACCGGCGGCGCGTCGGCCGTGACGCCCGGCGGCAGCATGAACCCCAGGTCGTCACCCAGGGCCTTCTGCAGGTCGGCGAGGAGCCAAGTGCCCGCGATCATGAAGACGCCCTGGCCCTTGCCGAACGCCTGCCACGCCGGGTCGTACCCCTGGCCGTTGAAGCCCTTGGCGAAGTAGCCCTTGTCGACCCAGCCGACGAGCTGCTCGGCGGCCGTGGTGTTCTCGGTCGTGTTCCAGGAGGCGCCCTTGCGGCCGAAGGCCAGCGTGCCGATCTGGTCGGGCGGGACGTGGCGGCCCTGCACGGTGCCGAACACGTGGACGGCCGGCCACTTGTCGAGGTTGCCGAGCTGCAGCGGCACCTCGCCACCGGCCTTGGCCGTGGCCAGCGCCGTCTCGAAGTCGGCCCACGTCTTCGGCGGCTCCAGGCCGAGCCTGGTGAGCTTGGCCCGGTTGTAGAAGATGCCGACGACCTCGCCGACCTGGGGCAGGCCGTACAGGTTGCCCTCGCCGAACAGCTTGCCGTCGGCGCTGTAGCGCGAGTACCGCAGCACCGACTCCGGGTAGCGCTGCTTCCAGCCATAGACGTCGGCGTAGGCGTCCAGCGGGCGCAGCTGTCCGGCCTTCACGAACGCGCCCATCGCGGAGCGGCCGTTGTTGGCCTCCACCACGTCCGGCGGCTCGTTGCCGCTCAGCGCCAGGCGCAGGGTGGTATTGAGGTCGTCGAAGGAGCGGGACACCCGGTTCAGCTTGATGTTGGGGTATTTGGCCTGGAAGGCGTCGTTGAGCTGCTTCATCTGGGCCGCCTGCCCGCCGCGTACCTCTTGATCCCAGACGGTGAGCGTGACGTTGCCGAGCGCGGCGGCATCGGTGCGTACCGCACTCGGCGACCCTGAAGACGACGCCGGCGACGGCGGGGCCGAGGAGCCGGGCGCGCACGCGGTCAGGACCAGCATGCCCGCGGCGAGCACGGCGAGTCGCATCGGGGGGATCATGGTGTTACTCCTTCTGCGATGGCACGCGGGGCGTGTCCGGGTCCTCGCCTTCGGCAGGGGGCGCCTGGGAGGCCATGCCGACGTCGGCGTAACGGGCGATGGTGGCGACGGCGCGGCGCACCGCGCCGACCGGGGCAGTGGGCACCAGCCGGTCGAGGAAGGCGTAGCGGCGGGCCAGCGAGCTGCCGTAGGCGCCGCTGTGCCCGGCCGCCTCCCGCACCTCGTGCCACCAGTCCGCGATGTCCCCCCAGCCCGGCGCGGCCAGTGACCCGCCGAACTGCTGCACCGCCAGCGCCGCGCACACCTCGGCGAACGCCAGCCGGTCGGCGAGCGGCCAGCGGCACAGGGTGCCGAGCACGAAGCCCGCGCCGAAGACGTCACCCGCACCTGTCGGGTCGAGCGCCGTCACCCGCGGTGCGGGCACGAACGCCTCCTCGCCCGTGATCGAGTCGATGGCCATGGCGCCGTTGGCCCCGTCGGTCACCACGGCCAGCGGGACCTTGTCGGCGATCGCGTACAGCGCGTCGCGGGGCGTGTCGGTGCGGGTGTAGGCCATGGCCTCAGTCGCGTTCGGCAGGAACGCGTGGCAGATCGACAGCTGCTCCAGCACGGCGGGCGGCCAGGCGCCAGACGGGTCCCAGCCCACGTCCGCGAAGATCAGGGCGCCGTCGAGGTGTGCCAGCTCGGCCCAGTTGCACGAGCTGCCCGGCGCGCCTAGGGGCTCTTCGGGGGAGAGCGTGACGATCACGGCCTTGGAGCGGGGCGGTTTGCCGATCATCTCGGACGACGGCATGGGAGCGGGGTGCCCGTGCGTCACCATGCTGCGGTCGCGGTCCACCGCCATGGACACCGTCACCGGCGAGTGCCAATGCTCGAAACGCCGCGACCTGGACAGGTCGACCGACTCCTGCTCCTCCAGCGTGCGCCAGCAGAAGTCGCCGTAGTCGTCGTCGCCGAACGCGGCCGCCAGGGACGTGCGCAAGCCCAGCCGGCTGGTCGCGATGGCAAGGTTGGCGATCCCGCCCGGGCACGAGCCCATGCCCTCGGCCCAGATCTCGGTGCCGGCCGCGGGCATCGCGGGCAGGCCCGTGAAGATGATGTCCAGGAAGACCGTCCCGGCCAGGAACACGTCGAACTGCGGGCCCTCGGGGGTCCGCTCGCCGGCCAGAGGGTCGTACGCCTGGACAGACACGGGAATGGGTCCTCCTCGACACACCGAGATGTGCGCAATCTTGCACGTTTACTCGCACACTTCAAGTATTTCCACGCGAGTGTCTGGAGCAAAGTGCTTACTTCTGCGCGAAGTTGGTTGATACACTCGCGCCGTGCTTCAGCGCCTCAGGCATACCGAGATCATGCGCCGCGTCCGGCTCTCAGGCGCCACGAGCGTTCGCGATCTCGCCAGCCAGCTCGGCGTGAGCCCGTCGACCATCCGCAGGGACCTCGAGGTGCTCGACCGCGACGGGACGCTGCGTCGCGTCCGCGGCGGCGCCCTGGCCAGCGTGGACGCCGACGCCGACCGACCCTTCGCCGCGGTCGAGGCGGTCGACGAGCGGGACAAGGAGGCGGTGGCCGCGCGGGCCGCCCAGCTCGTGGCCGACGGGGACGTGATCCTGCTCGACATCGGGACGACCACGATGCGGCTGGCCGAGCGGCTGCGCGGGCGCCGCGTCACCGTGGTCACCTCCAGCCTCGCCGTGCTCGACGTGCTCCGCTCCGACCCGGCGGTGGAGCTGCTGATGCTGGGCGGCATGCTGCGCCGGCCCTACCACTCGCTGGTCGGAGTGCTGACCGAGGCGGCGCTGAGCCAGGTGGTCGCCGACCGCGTCTTCCTGGGCGCCAGCGGCGTACGGCCGGATGGGCAGCTCGTCGACACCACGCTCGCCGAGGTGCCGCTGAAACGCGCCATGATCGCGGCGGCGCGGCAGGTCGTGCTGCTCGTGGACCGGCACAAGTTCCCCGGCACCGGCGCGCTGCGGGTCTGCGGGCCCGACGACATCGACGTGATCGTGACGAACGAGGGCGCCGACCCGGCGTCGCTGCGCAACTGCGCCGCCGCGGGCGCCGAGGTGCTGCTCACGTGAAGGGGTGCGGATGAGACTGGCCGTCCTCGGGGGCGGGGGCTTCCGGGTGCCGCTCGTGTACGGCGCGCTCCTGCGCGATCGGGCCAAGCCGCGCGTGGAGGAGGTGGTGCTGTACGACGTGTCCGCTGAGCGGCTCGAGGCCATCGGGCACGTGCTGCGCCAGCTCGCCGCAGGGCACGACGACCCGCCCGCCGTGCGGACCACCACCGACCTGGACGCCGCGCTGCGCGACGCGGAATTCGTCTTCTCAGCCATCCGCGTCGGCGGCCTGGCCGGACGTACCGCGGACGAGCGGGTCGCGCTGGAGCTGGGCCTGCTCGGCCAGGAGACGACCGGTCCCGGCGGCATCGCCTACGGCTTGCGGACCATCCCGGTCGCGGTCCACGTGGCCGAGCGGGTGGCCGCGCTCGCGCCCGGCGCCTGGGTCATCAACTTCACCAACCCGGCCGGGATGATCACCGAGGCCATGCGGCGAGTGCTCGGCGACCGCGTGATCGGCATCTGCGACTCGCCGATCGGGTTGATCCGGCGGGCCGCCGCCGCACTCGGGCTCGACCCGGCCCGCGTGTCGGCCGACTACGTCGGCCTCAACCACCTCGGCTGGCTGCGCGGCCTCGTCCACCAGGGCCGCGACGTGCTGCCCGGCCTGCTCGCCGACGACACGGCGCTGCTGAAGGTCGAGGAGGCCCGCATCTTCGGCCCGGAGTGGGTGCGCACGGTGGGGGCGCTGCCCAACGAATACCTGTACTACTACTACTTCACCCGCGAGGCCGTCGCCGCGATCTCCGGGCCGACCCGGGGCGAGTCCCTGCTGGGCCAGCAGGACGCGTTCTACGCGGCCGTGCGGGCGCGGCCGGACGAGGCGCTCGCCGAGTGGCTGAGAGCACGCAAGCAGCGCGACGCCACATACATGGCCGAGGCCCGCGACGCCACCGACGCCGGCGAGCGGGACGCCGCCGACCTGGAGGCGGGCGGGTACGAGGGCATCGCGCTGGCCCTCATGGCCGCCATCGCCCGCGGCGAGCCCGCCACCATGATCCTCAACGTGCGCAACGGCTCCGCGGTGCCCGGCCTGCCCGAGGACGCGGTCGTGGAGATCCCGTGCACGGTCGGCTGCGCCGGCGTGCGCCCGCTGGCCACCCGCCCGCTCCCCGGGCGGTTCCTGGGACTGGTCCAGCAGGTGAAGGCGGTGGAGCAGACGGCCATCGAGGCCGCGCTGACCGGCTCCTCCCGGCTGGCTGTCGAGGCATTCGCCCTGCACCCGCTGGTGGACTCGGTGTCCGTGGCCCGCCGGTTGCTCGACGGCTACCGCGCCCGCATCCCCGAACTGGCCGCCGTCTTCCCGAGCTGAAGCGCCGTGCTGTGGCAGCGGGAGGGGGTGTCTGCAGCGCGGGATCGGCAGACGCTCTGTGAGCGCCGTGCGGGCAGTGCGCGGCTAGGCTGAGCCCATGGCGCTTTCGCGGCGGCCGCGTCTCCCCGTCCTCACCTGGCGGCCTCGTGGCGCGGTGGCGGACGGGCTCGTGGCACTGGCCGTCGCCGCCGTCATCACCGTCTACCCCCTCATCAGCCACGCCGACCTCGCGCCGATGTGGCCCTACGGGCATCTGCTGCTCGTCCTGGCCCCTGCGGCGCTGCTGCTGCGCAGGTGGCAGCCCGTGCCCGTGCTGCTCGCCGAGATGGCCCTGACCTCGCTCTACTTCGCGAACGGCTACCCCGAGGTCCCGATCTACGTGGCCTGCATCGTGGCGCTCTACACGGTCGCCGACCGTACGCATCCGCTGGTCGCCGTGGCCTGCGGGGCCGTGGCGGTGGCGGGCGCGGCCTGGCAGGAAATCACGACGGCCATGCCGCCGGGCGACCTCGTGATGATCACGGGCTGGCTGCTCATAGTGATCGCGTTCGGCGCCGCGGCCCGCAGCCGCCGCGCGTACCTGGCGGTGGCGGAGCGGCGCGCGGTCGTCGAGGAACGGCTGCGCATCGCCAGGGACGTGCACGACGCGGTGGGGCACGCGATGTCGCTCATCAACGTGCAGGCCGGAGCCGCGCTGCACCGGATCGCCGACCGGCCGGACAAGGCGGAGGAGGCGCTGGCGGCCATCAAGCAGGCCAGCGCCGAGGCCCTGCGGGAGTTGCGGGCCACCGTCGGCGAGTTGCGGCACGACCCGGGGACCGGCGAGATCGGGCGGCTGGTGGACAACGCCCGCCGGGCCGGGCTGGAGGTCCAGCTGCGCCAACCCCGGGAGGTACGCCTGCCGCCGGACGTGGACCTGGCGGCGTACCGGATCGTCCAGGAGGCGCTCACCAACACCGCGCGGCACGCCGGCGCCGCCCACGTGCGAGTGGAGCTGGCCGTGGCGGGCGGGGAGCTGACGATCATCGTCGAGGACGACGGGAGGAACGACGCCGGCGCCACGGCCGTGGGCAGCGGCCTCACGGGCATGGCCGAGCGGGTGGCGGGCCTGGGAGGCACCTTGGAGTACGGTCCGCGCGACGGCCAGGGCTTCCGCGTGCTGGCCCGCCTGCCCGCCGGAGCACGCCGGTGATCGGCGTCCCTGGCGCGGCTGCGAGCGGAGGCATCCCGATGATCAAGGTTCTGCTGGCCGACGACCAGCGGCTCGTGCGGGCCGGGTTCCGGCTGATGCTGGAGGGCGAGCCCGACCTGGCCGTGGTGGGCGAGGCAGGCGACGGTGAGGAGGCGGTGCGCCTGGCCCGTGCCGGCGCGCCGGACGTGGTGCTCATGGACGTGCGCATGCCCGGACTCGACGGTATCCAGGCCACCCGCCAGATCGTCGCCGACCCCGGGCTGGAGGGGGTGCGGGTGGTCATCCTCACGACGTTCGACATGGACGAGTACGTCTACGGCGCGCTCCGCGCGGGGGCCAGCGGTTTCCTGCTCAAGGACACCGAGCCGATGGAGCTGATCCACGCGGTCCGGGTGGCCGCCAGGGGCGACGCGCTCATCGCGCCGGCGATCACGCGGAGGCTGATCGCGGAGTTCGCCGGCCGGGTGACCAGGCCCGCGCCGGAGCTGACCGGGCTGACGGAGCGGGAGCGGGAGGTGCTCGGGCTGGTCGCGTCGGGGCAGTCCAACGAGGAGATCGCCGACCGGCTGGTGCTCAGCCCGGCCACGGTGAAGACGCACGTCAGCCGCATTCTGGCCAAGCTCGGCGCGCGGGACAGGGCGCAGCTCGTGGTGGCGGCGTACGAGTCCGGGTTGGTGACCCCGCGCTGGATCCACCGCGACGGCTGAGCCGCAGTCCCAAGAACCGCAAAACACCACTTCAGGCTGTTAAATCACTCCCCTTACTTACTTCGGAGTTATGACCGCCTTACCTCCAATACCCCTTATGTAAGACATGCGGAAAGCCTCCGCGGATCCGGCCACAGTGTGCTTTGCCGTGTCCAGATCAAGGAGAGGCGAGGCCCGGATGGCACGTGGGGAGAGCGGCATGCCACCTGGCGTGCGACCGCTTACAGTGGGCGACCCGGTCATCATCGGCCGATACCTGCTCCTGGGCCGCCTCGGCACGGGCGGGATGGGAGTGGTGTACCTGGCTGAACACCCTCAGGGTGGCCTGGTCGCCCTCAAGACACCGCATACGGTGCATCTCAACGATGCCACGTTACGGGCGCGCTTCGCTGAGGAAGTGGCATTCTCCCGCAGATTGCTGCCTTTCTGCACGGCGGCGGTCGTGGAGGACGGCACCGACAAGGACCGCCCGTACCTGGTCACCGAGTACATCCCCGGCCCCGCGCTCTCGCAGGTCGTGATGGCCAGGGGGCCGCTCACGCCCGACCTCTCCTACGGCGTGGCGCTCGGCGTCGCCGCCGCGCTGGTGGCGGTGCACGAGGCGGGTCTGGTGCACCGGGACCTCAAGCCCGGCAACGTGCTGCTGTCCACGCAGGGGCCGCGCGTCATCGACTTCGGCATCGCCCGCGACGTCGACACGCTGGCCGCGCACACGCAGGCGGGGCAGGTCATGGGTAGTCCCGGCTGGGTCGCGCCGGAGCGGCTGACGGGCGGTCCCGCGCTGCCTGCCTCCGACGTGTTCGCGTGGGGATGCCTGGTGGCCTTCGCCGCGTCCGGGCACCATCCGTTCGGCGGGGGTGAGCCGGACGTGCTGACCAGACGCATCCTGTTCGACCCGCCGCGGTTGGAGGGCGTGCCCGCCCTGCTGCGGCCCGCTGTGGAGGCGGCTCTGGCGAAGGACCCCGCCGACCGCCCCAAAGCCGCCGACCTGCTGCGGGCGCTGCTGGCCGCCGGCGGTGTCGGCGATCCCTGGGATCTGCGGCAAGCCGTGTCCGGCGTGCTCACGGAGATCTGGACCCCCGTGCCGTATCCGCCCGGAGGCGGCCTGGTTCGTCTCGCGTCGCCTCCCGATGAGCCGGAGCCGGGCACCAAGCCCCGCCGGAAGAGCCGCGCCAAGGCCGGCGCACATCTGTCCCACGCCACCTTCGCGGCGCTGGCCACCGTGTCGATCGCGGCGGTCACGGTGATCGTGGCCTCCAGCGGAGACGGGACGACCATGGGAGGCGGCTCACTGGTCCCCGCCGACCCGGCCGTCGTTCAGCCCCACGGCAGCGCCGACTCCACCGTCCGCCGGTCCGCCGGTCCGACCGGCGGTCTGCCGCCCACGCGGGCGACCGTGGCCCCGGTCACGTCGACGCCCACGGCCTTCGTCCCGCCCGCCCGTACCCGGGATCCGCTCTCGGTGCTCAGCCCCTCCCCCGAGAGAAGGGACACGGGCCGGCCGCAGAACACCAGCGGCCCCGGCGACCCCGGCGGCGGCGACCCCGGTCCGTGCGCGAGCCCGGCGGGGCGCAGGCGGGGCAACGCCGCGGCCCGGCGGGACTGCCCGCAACCGTCCAGCTCGATCAGCACGATCCCGCAGGAAGGGCCCGGCGAGTCCCCGGACCCCTCCGCGACGGTCTCCGCCACTCCGACGCAGACGGCCACCGGCACGTCCTGAGCGGCGCACCGCCGCTCAGGACGTGATGTCCTTGCCGGAGAAACGGGCCCATGCGATCGAGCCGAAGAGCACGATGTACGCCCCGAACGCCAGTAGCCCGTCCCGCAGGGCGGCGGTGTCGATCGGGCTGCGCAGGACCGCGTCGAAGTCGGTGAACCAGGTCGGCAGCAGGTACGGGACGATCGGGGCGAGGTCCGGGACGGCCCGGAGCACCTGGCAGACGATGACGAACACCATGGTGCCGGCGATGGCCCCGATGGACACCTCGGTGAACGTCGACAACGCCACCGCGACGGCGGCCAGCGCGGCCATGCCGGCGCCGACGTATCCGACGCTGACGAGGATGCGCAGCAGCCCCTCCGCCATGGAGATGGTGGTGCCCGACAGCAGCGTCACGGACCCGCCGGGGAACAGGATCAGGCCGGTCAGCAGCGCCGACAGCGCCACCACCGCGGTGGCAGCGTAGGCGAAGACGACCGCGTTGAGGTATTTCACCGCCAGGAGCCGCGTGCGCCCGGCCGGTGCGGCCAGCAGGTAGCGCAGCGTCCCCGTGCCCGCCTCCCCCGCGATCGAGTCGCCCGCGACCACGCTGACGACCACCGGCATCAGCAGCAGCACGAGGAAGGAGAACGACAGGAACGTCAGCATGAGGCTGTTGCCGGCGACGTCCTGGATGATGCCGCTCATCTCGCCGTCGCCGCCGGAGCCGGCGGCGATCCAGAGCCCGATGCCGAGGACGATCGGCACGACGCCGAGCACGGCCAGCAGTGCCAGGTTGCGCGGCCGGCGGAACGTCAGGCCCAGCTCCGAGCCGAGCAGCCGCCAGAACGCCCACGTCCTCCTGGCGGGTGGCAGCGGCGAGGCGATCTGCTCGCCGGGCGCCGGTGGCCTGCGTTCGGTGGTGCGCATGGTCTCCGCCACGGGCACCAAGCCCGGTGTGCGGCGGTGCTCGCGGGTCTGCGTCCGGGTGTCAGCCGTCGACATCGAATCCCTCTCCTGTCAGCCCGACGAACACGTCCTCGAGGCTGGGCCGCACGACCGCCAGTCCTCGTACGGCCACGCCGTCCCCCACCAGCGCGGCGTTGATCTTCTCCGGGGCGTGCCCGCCCAGCTCGGCGGTCACCTCTCCGTCGCCCGCCCGCACGTCGGCCAGGCCCAGCGTGCCGAGCGTGCGCGCGGCGCCGGCCGCGTCCGGCGTCTCCACCTTGACGCGGGCGACCCGGCCGCTGCTCAGCGAGGCGATCGTGCCCTGCGCGACGAGCCGGCCGGTACGCATGATCGCCGCGTGCGTGCACATCTGCTCGATCTCGGCCAGCAGGTGGGAGGAGACGAAGACGGTGGTGCCGTCGGCGGCGATCTCCTTGACCAGCGTCCGCACCTCGCGGGTGCCCTGCGGGTCGAGCCCGTTGGTCGGCTCGTCCAGGATGAGCAGCTCGCGCGGCCCCAGCAGCGCGGCCGCGATGGCCAGTCGCTGGCGCATGCCGAGCGAGTAGTTGCGGTACCGCTTGCCCGCGGCGGCCGACAGGCCCACACGCTCGAGCGCGTCGGCCACGCGCCGCTTGGCGGTGGCGCGCTCCGCGGTCGGGTCGGCGGCGTCGAACCGCATGAGGTTGGCCGCGCCCGACAGGTACGGGTAGAAGGCCGGGCCCTCGACCAGCGCCCCCACCAGGGGCAGGGCGTGGGCGACGGGCAGGCCGAGCACGGAGTACGTCCCTTCCGTGGGTGCGACCAGGCCGAGCAGCATGCGGATCGTGGTGGTCTTGCCCGAGCCGTTGGGCCCGAGGAAGCCGAACACCGACCCGCGCGGCACGACCAGGTCGAGCGCGTCCACGGCGACCTGGCCGCCGCGGAAGCGCTTGGTCAGGCCGTGCGTCACGATGGCGGCCGAGTCTCTTTCCGGCCCCGAGGGCGGGGCCGCCCCGAAGGGCGCCCCCGCTTCCTGCGTGATGACGGTCACTTGACGCCCGCCGCCTTGGTGATCTCCTCGGGTGTGACCGCGCCGACCAGGAGGCGGCCGTCGTCGGTCAGCAGGGCGGTGACGAGCTTGGTCTTGATCAGCTTGCCGGAGCCCCACGTGCCGCTCACCGGGGTGGCGGACTTGAGCACGGCGTCCAGCATCGCCGCCGCGTTGCCCTCATCGGATCCCTGCGCGCTCTCGGCCTGCAGGTCCGACAGCTTGAAGGGCACGACCGCGATCCGCGACCAGCCGTCGCCGACCCACTTGGCCTCGCCGGCCACGTCGGCGGCGTGCTCGGCGCGCTCCTCTGCCTTCTGGCCGAAGCCCTCCTCGCCGAGCGTCGCCTCCTCCACCTTGGCGCCCGCGGGCGGGGTGAAGGTGAAGTTCTCGGCCGCCGGCGGGGTGAACGTCACCTGCGTGAAGCCCACCTGGTACGCCGGCTCCGCCGACCCCTTGGCGAACAGCTGCACCTGGAGCGGCACGTACGTCTCGCCGTCGAGCGCGATGCGTACCTCCTGCACCAGCGAGCCCTCGTCCTTGGGCGCCAGCACGAGCTGGTAGGCCGACCGGCCCGCCACCTCGGCTGTGTTGATCACCCGGACGGACGTGTGCTTGTCCACCCCTTCCAGCATCCGCTGCGCCACCTGGGGCGGCGTCAGGTCGGTCGGCTCCGGCAGGGGCGTGGCGGACCGCTGCCCGGATTCCACCTTGACCGTCAACTTGGTCGCGGTGTTGGTGGCGCTGTCCCAGTACCAGGCCTGGTCGCCGTTCACGATCAGGTTGGTCTCGTTCAGCTGGGTCGGCATGGCCACCCGGAACTTCTGGTCGCCGCCGTACCAGACCTTCACCTCGTGGGAGCCGGACAGCAGGCTGAGCGGCGACGTGTCGCCGCCGGTCTGCGGCAGCGCGGGCAGGCCGAGCGACGCGGTCTGCTGCACGGTGCCGGACATCGGCGCGATGCCCTGCTGCTTGCTGGTGGCCGCCGCGGCGTCGGCGAGCAGTTGCTCGGCCGATCGCTCCGGCAGCACGGGTTCGCCGCTCACCGCGGCGATGACGGGGCCGGCGCCGATCGCGGCTCCGATCACGGCTGCGGCCGCGATCGGGACTCCCCACCTCACGAACGTGCCTCTGCGCATCTCACTCCTTAAAGGTATGTCGATGCTTAGAGCCTGCGTGATGCATCCTGTGGCAGACCTGAGACTGTCTGAGACCCCTCTCAGGCTTCTCAGGGTGGTCTCAGCAACGGAACGGGAGAATCACCACATGAGAGTACTTGTCGTCGAGGACGAGCGGCGCATGGCCGCAGCGCTCCAGCGCGGGCTCCAGGCCGAGGGATTCGCCGTTGACCTCGCCCACGACGGCGAAGAAGGGCTGCATGCGGCCAGGCAGGGCGACTACGACGTCGTGGTGCTCGACATCATGCTGCCCCGGCTGTCGGGCTACAACGTGTGCAAGCGGCTGCGCGCGGAGGAGAACTGGGTGCCGATCCTCATGTTGTCGGCCAAGGACGGCGAGTACGACATGGCCGACGGGCTCGACCTCGGGGCCGACGACTACCTGACCAAGCCGTTCTCGTACGTGGTGCTCGTGGCCAGACTGCGGGCGCTGCTGCGGCGCGACGCGGGGCGGCGGCCGGCGGTGCTCACGGCCGGCGACCTGACGCTGGACCCGGCCCGGCGCAAGGTGGAGCGCAGTGGGTCCTCGGTCGAGCTGACGCCGCGGGAGTTCGCGTTGCTGGAGTACCTGATGCGCAGGCGTGACGAGGTGGTGTCGAAGTCGGAGATCCTGGAGCACGTGTGGGACACCTTCGACACCGACCCGAACGTGGTCGAGGTCTACGTCGGCTACCTGCGCCGCAAGATCGACGCCCCGTTCGGCAGGAACGCGCTGCAGACCGTGCGGGGCGCCGGCTACCGGCTGGCAGGCGACGGTGGCTGATCTCATCAGCTCGGGAGCTCCGCTCCCTTCGTCCTCCCCGCTGGTGTGGTGGCGCCGCCAGGGGCTGCGGTTCAGGCTCACGGTGGCGGCCGCGGCGGTGCTCGCGCTGGCGCTCGCGCTGTCGGCGTCGGTGCTGCTCAGCGTGCTGGACCGGGCCCTGATGGACACCGTGGACGAAAGCACCAGGCGGCAGGCGGACGCGGTGCGCGTGGCGGCCGACGCCGGCACGCTGACCAGCCCCATCACCACTCACGACGGCACGATCGTGCAGGTCATCGACGCTCAGGGCCGGATCACGCACGTCACGTACGGCACTGACAGGCTCGTGCCGCTGCTGGACGCCCGGGCCAGGGCGCGGGCACTGCGCGACGGGCAGGCGACGCTGCTGGACGGGCGGCCGTACGCGATCCCCGGGTTCCTGCGGGTGATCGTGCTGAGCGCGGACCGCGGGCAGACGGTGGTGGCGGCCCGGCCCATCGCGGAGATCCAGACCAGCCTCGGCACGGCCGGACGGGTCCTGCTGGTCGGCACGCCGGGGCTGATCGTGCTGCTGGCCGTGGCCAGCTGGCTCATGATCGGCCGGACCCTGCGCCCGATCGCCGCACTGCGCCAGGGCGCGGCCGACATCACGCACACCGCCAGGTCGCGCCGGCTGCCGGTGCCGCAGTCGCGCGACGAGGTGCACTCGCTGGCCACCACCCTCAACGGCATGCTGGCCCGGCTGGAGGAGGCCGAGCAGCGCCAGCGGGCGCTCGTCTCCGACGCCGCGCACGAGCTGCGCAGCCCCCTCGCCAGCATCCGGCTGCAGCTGGAGGTGGCACTGGGTCACCCTGACGGACAGGACTGGCAGGAGACCGCCGAGGGCGTGCTCGAGGACGCGATGCGGCTGTCCAGGCTGGCCGAGGACCTGCTGGCCCTGGCCAGGCTGGACGAGCGCGGCGGTGTGCCGGCCAGGCGCGAGCCGGTCGACCTCGACGAGGTGGTGCGCCAGACCGCCGACAGGTACGCCGAGGCCCGGCTGACCGTCTGCGACCCGGTCGTAGTCCGCGGCGACGCGCTCGACCTGAGCCGTGTGCTGACGAACCTCATGGACAACGCGGTACGTCACACCACCTCCAAGGTGGAGGTGGCGCTGACCGCCGACGGCGTGCTGACCGTGACCGACGACGGTCCCGGCATTGCCGAGCCGGACCGCGAGCGGGTGTTCAACCGCTTCACCAGGCTCGACACCGGGCGCAGCAGGGACGAGGGCGGCGCCGGGCTGGGGCTGGCGATCGTGCGTGAGACCGTGCGGGCGCACGGCGGCACGGTGGTCCTGGAGGACGCCGCGCCTGGATTGCGGGCTGTGGTACGGCTTCCCGTGTCCCGCTGAGAACGCCGCCGAGGCTGTGGCGGCGGGGCCTCGACGACGCCTATGGCGCATCCCCGCAGGGGCACGCCGGCGGGTTCCGGCGAGGTGCGGAAGACAAGGAGCTGAGCGGGCGGCTCATGCGGCTCATATCGTGGGCGGCCCTCAGGGGCACGGCGTCGTCGCCGGGCCCCTCGGGCTCGAGTGATCCGGGCCCGATTGCGTCAGTGCGGTTCGGGGGGTTGGGAAGGGGATCAGCAGGGGGATCATGGAGCGTTCCGAAAAGTGGTCAGGCAGCTGTCCCCTTTTCGGCGGTGGCCAGGAAGTCCTGGGCGATCAGCGGCAGGCGGCGACGGGCGTGCACCACGGCGATGACGCGACGCACGGCGGGTTCGAGCGACCGCACCACGAGACCTGCGCGACCGGCCTGCTCGGCCATGCCGCGGTACCACAGCAGGGACGCCTGGCCGGCGCGTACCGCGTTCAGCCAGCCGTTGCGCTCGTCGGTTTCGAGCACGACCACCGGGGTGACCGCGTACTTGCCGAACATCGCGTCGAGTTCCCTGCGCCGGGTGCTGCCGCGGGCCGGCAGCGCCAGGCGCATGCCGTGCAGTTTGCCCATCGGCACCGGATTGGGCAGTTCGAGGCCGGGTGGGGAGATCAGCACGATCTCCTGGCGTTCGAGTGGGTGCGTGACGAGGTCGGCGGGCACGGGGAGATCGGTGAGCCCGAGATCGGCTCGTTGATCCCGGATCGCGGTGACGACGCCCTCTCGGCCGTCGCAACGCACGATCTGGACGCGTACGCCCGGATGCTCGGCCGTGTAGGCGGGCAACAGCCGCCCGGCAAGGCCGGCCTCGAGGCTGGGCGTCGAGGCGATACGGAGCTCGGCCTCGGTGACGCTGCCGTGGTTGGCCAGGCCCTCGATCTCGTGAACGGCGTCGAGTGCCTCCCTTGCCAGCTTGACCACCCGGCGGCCCTGTGCGGTGACGACCACGCCACGGCCGGAACGAGCGAAGAGCGTCATGCCGAGCTCGCGCTCGAGATCGCGAATCGCGCGAGACAGCGCAGGCTGCGCGATATAGAGCGACCTGGCCGCGTCGGTCATGGTGCGGTGCTCCGCAGTCGCGACCACATAGCGGAGCTGCTGGAGATTCATGCAAAAGAAGCTAGGACACCGCCCGCTCCGCGGAGGGGGAGATAACCGAGATCACCTCGAATGATTTCGGACTGTAACCGAGCACTGCTACATCCGTGACGGGTGATACGTCAGTATGCTTTTGCCCCAAATTTGCCAAGGGTCCGTCAAGTCGCGGCGCCGAGCTAGGCATTACAGACAACCGGGTGAACGGGGAGACACGGTGACAGGGAACGGGCAATATCCACCCCCACCACAAGGGCCAGGCCAGCCACAACGGCCCCCCTCGTTACCATGGCCGCCGCCGGGCCACCGCCAGCCGCAGCCTCAGGGTGGCCACCCGTACGCGCCGCCGCCCCAGGGACCCCCGCCGCAGGCGCGGCCCTACCCCCCGCAGGGCGCTCCTCCGCACGACGGGCTGACGCGCCCGTACACGCAGCAGGTGCCGCCGCCCCCGCCGCCGTACGGGCCACAGTACCGGCAGCCCATGCCTCCTCCTCCCCCTCCACCGCCGCCCCCGATGCCGCCGCGGCAGTGGCATCAGCCGCCGCGCAGGAAGTCGGGCATGGGCGTCGTCGGGGTGCTCGGCATCGTGTTCGGGTCGATGGCGGCGTTGTTCGTGCTGATCGTCATCGGGGCTGTGATGCTCAAGACCTCCTCGCGTTCGGAGACGACGAATCCGGTGGCGATCCCGTCGTACGAGCCGCCCTCGCGCGAGACCGACGACTCCGAGCCCTTCCCCACGCGTACGCGGGAGACCGAGGAGCCCGACACACAGGCCACCCCGCCACCCAAGGTCACGCTCAACACGAGCCTGAGGAATAACACCGTCTACCGGGCGGGCGCGCTGCCCCGGCTCAACTGCCCGGCCGGCAACGCCAGCATCTTCAGCCACAGTCAGCTCAAGGCGCTGATACTGAAGACCGGCAAGTGCATGGACCGGGCGTGGGGGCCGATCCTGCAGAAGCAAGGCATCGCGTTCCGCCCGCCGGGCTACGCGATCGCGGCCGGCCGCGGCAGGGGTGCGTGCGGCGACTACCCGCACGCGGGCAGCATCGTGCCGTACTACTGCCCGCGCAACAGCACGATCTACGCCTCCACCTCGGCCATGGCCAGGGGCAACGGCAACTCCCGCGGCTATGGTGAGATCATCTCCTGGCACGGCGGGATCGTCAGCATGATGGCCCACGAGTACGGCCACCACGTCCAGAACATCACGGGGCTGCTGAACTCGTGGTGGAGCAGCACACTTGACTCCTCCAGCCAAAGCGGCAAGCTGGCGCTCAGCCGGCGGCTGGAGCTGCAGGCCACTTGCTTCGGCGCCATGTGGATGCGGTCGGTGGCGTCGTCGTACCCGGTGAGCATGGCCAACCGGCAGCAACTGTTCTCGTTCTACGGCCAGGTGGGCGACCATCCGGGTTATCCGCGCGACCACGGCTCGCCCCTGAACAACAATCGCTGGTTCCGGCAGGGGTGGGTGAAGAGCAAGGCATACCAGTGCAACACGTGGCTGGCGCCGTCCTCAACGACCTCCTGATGGCAACGTGGCATTCATCTCATGTTGGGCACATGTCTCTGATGTCCAGATATGGGGACTAGAATCCTGGCAATCTTGTGCCCAACGGGGGACAATCGACAGTTTTGCCTGGTAGGCGTGTGAAGGAGCCGGTGTGAGGAAGCGCGATGGGGTCGACACCGTGCCAGGAGGCAGGAAACAGCGTCCCCCGCGCCGTCCGCGTCCGGCACCCGGCTCCCGCGCTCCACGCTTCGCCAAACCGCTGACGACCGCCTCCGTGCTCGGCTGGACCGCTCTGTCCGCCCTCGTGCCCGGCGCCGCACATCTGCGCGCCGGGCATCGCCGTACCGGGATGATCCTCGTCAGTGTGTACGCGGTGATTGTGCTCGGGGTCCTGGCCTACGCCCTGACCCGGGAGAACCTCCTGGAGAGCCTCACCACCTTCGCCGACTCCGGGACGATGGTCACGGTGATCGTCGTCGCCTCGGCGCTCGGGCTCGCCTGGTTCGCGCTCATGATCGTCTCCTACGTGGTGCTCGGCCCGAACCGGCTGAACCAGCAGGGCCAGGTGGTGACCGGAATCGTGGTGGGCCTGTTGTGCGTGACGGTCATGTCGCCCTTCGCCCTGGTCGCCCAGACCGTGGGGACCGCCCGGGGCGCGATCAAGGCGGTCTTCCCCTCCGGGCCTGACTCCGACGGTTCGCCGATCGCCCAGAATCCCGAGGACCCGTGGGGCGGCCGGACCCGGGTGAACTTCCTGCTCGTCGGCGGCGACGCGGCCGGCAACCGCACCGGCGTACGGACCGACAGCATGACCGTGGCCAGCGTGGACGTCAAGACCGGCAACACGGTCCTGTTCAGCCTGCCGCGCAACCTCCAGCACGTGCGCTTCCCGTCGACCTCGCCGCTGGCCCGGCAGTTCCCCAACGGCTTCATGGCCGAGCTGCCGAACGGCGGCCTGCTCAACGAGGTCTGGCAGTACGCCAACGACCACCCGGACATCATGGGCGGCAAGAACAAGGGCCCGCGGGCGCTGATGGACGCCGTCGGCCACACCCTGGGCCTGAAGATCGACTACTACGCCCTGATCAACATGTACGGCTTCGCGGCGCTGGTCGACGCCATCGGCGGCCTGAAGATCCGCGTCGAGCAGGACGTCAAGTGGGGCGGCCTGTACGGCACCGCGGGCACGATCAAGGCAGGCTACCGGAAGCTGACCGGCGAGCAGGCCCTCTGGTACGGCCGCTCCCGCGTGAACAGCGATGACTTCTCCCGCATGGGCCGCCAGCGCTGCGTCATCGGCGCCTTCGCCCAGCAGGCCACACCCACCGTCATTCTGACGAACTTCGGCAAGATCGCCGGTGCGGCCAAGCGCATGGCCCAGACGAACATCCCCGAGCCGCTCGTACAGCCGCTGGTGCAGGTGGCCGTCAAGGTCAAGGACGCCAAGATCACGAGCCTGCAGTTCGTGCCGCCGGAGTTCTGGCCGGGCAGCGCGGACTGGGCGAAGATCCGCCTGGCCGCGAAGAAGGCGATCAATGACTCGATGCGCCCGCGCAAGCAGGCTCAGACGGCCGGCGTCAGCGCTTCGCCCAGCGTCACGGGAGCGTCCCCGACGAGGACCAGCGCGGCCTCGCCCACGCAGACCCCGACCCGCAACAGCCAGAAGGCCGGCGCCAAGTCCCTCGACGAGCTCTGCGGCCTCTGACGACGGCAGTCGTCACACCACGACGGGAAGGCTCTGCGGCCCCCTGACGGTGAGGCTGGACCGCCAGGGCACCCGCTCGGGCGGCACGGCCAGGGCCAGCCCGGGCAGGCGGCGCACGATCCCGTTCAGGGCGGCCCGGCCCGTGAGCCGGGCGAGCATGGCGCCGAGGCAGTAGTGCGGCCCATGGCCGAAGCTCAGGTGTCCGGCGGCGTCCTCCCGGGTGATGTCGAGCCGGTCCGGCTCGGGGAAGCGCCCGGGATCCCGGTTGGCCGCCGCCGACGCCACGAGGATCGGCCGGCCCGCGGGCACGCGTACGCCGCCCAGTTCCATCGGCTCACGGGCGAACCGCCAGGTGGCCACCTCGACCGCGCTGTCGTACCGCAGGAGCTCCTCCACGGCCGCGTCGACCAGCTCCGGCCGCTCGCGCAGCAGCCGTAGCTGAGCCGGGTGCCGCAGCAGCGTCCAGACGCCCAAGCCGATGAGCCCGACCGTGGTCTCGAAGCCGGCCACCAGCAGCAGGAAGATCATCGCCAGCAGCTCGGTCTCGCTCAGCCGCTCCCCGTCATCCGCGGCGGCCGTGATCGCGCTGATGACGTCGTTCCCCGGGTCCCGGCGCTTGGCGTCGGCCAGCTCCCCCACGTACGCCCCGAGCCGCCTCAGCGCCTCCGGTCTGGCCTCGCTGTCGCCCTCGCCGGAGGAGACGACGGCCGTGGTCCACTGCTGGAAGTCCGTACGGTCGGCCGCCGGCACGCCGAGCACGTCGCAGATGGTGGCGAGCTGCAGCGGCGCGGCGAAGTCACCGATCAGGTCACCGCCGGACGTGCGGGCGAGACCGTCGATGAGCGTGTCCACCCGCCGCTCGATCCGCGGCCGCAGGACCTCCAGCCGCCCCGGCGTGAAGTACCGGGAGACCAGGCGCCGCAGCCGGGTGTGCTCGGGCGGGTCCGTGGTGAGCAGGTGGGTGCCGAGTCCCGACCGGTCCTCAAGTGGCCGCCCGCGCCCCGCCTCCTGCCAGTCGGGCGGCGCGAGGCGCGGATCCTTGCTGAGCCGCGGGTCGGCGAGTGCGGCGCGAGCGTCCTCGTAGCGGGTCACGAGCCACCCGTACAGGCCGCTGCGCAGGTTCACGCGGTGCGGCACGCCCCGCTCGCGCAGCCGGGCGTAGGCGGGATAGGGGTCGGCGAGCAGCCCTCGGTCCCCGGGCAGCATTTCCTCCAGCATGCTTAGGCCAGCGCGCGTTTGCGGGGCAGCAGGGCCAGCGCGCCGATGTAGAGAATCGCGGCGACGATGAGCAGCCCCTTGTAGCCGATCACCAGGGCCGCGTACTCGAGGCAGCCGCCCACCATCGCCCCCAGCAGGTTCGCGCCGAAGGAGGTGGTCGCGTCGGCCGTGTCGGCGAAGCGTTTGGCGAAGACGACGTTCGCGGCGAAGATCGGCAGGAACGCCACCGTCACGGCCGCCACCGCGCGCAGGGGCAACGGCAGGGACAGCAGCCACGCGTTCGGGACCAGCCAGGCCAGCAGGAGCCCGGCGAGCAGGATCCCGTACATGACCGGGAGCGGCGGGGTGCGGAAGCGTCGGGTCACCTCGACGGCGGCGAGCACGGCGACCAGCACGCCGGCGAAGACGATGGCGTTGACCACCCACGTGGTGCCGAACAGCAGCGCGAAGCCGGTCACGCTCTTGGTCTCCAGCAGCATGAAGGCCACGCCGAGCAGGAACAGGTCGGCGTACGGCCGCATCCGCTGGTACGGACCCGCCACGACGCGGACGGCGAGGAGGCTGACGATGAGGATCAGGGTGAGCGTGATGACGTAGATCGGCGGGATCGTGGCGTCGTGCAGGTAGAGGAAGGGCCGGTCGTCGTCGGCCGGCTGCGGGGTGCCCGGCGCGGCGCCGGGCCACGCGGAGGCGCAGCGCTGGTCGGCCGCGGTCAGACCGGCGGTGATCACGGCCTGCTGGCCCGCGGTGCTGACGACGTCGACGCAGGGCTTGTGGCTGAAGGCCTGCTGCATGGTCGAGGCCAGGCGGTCGACGAGCCAGCTCTCGCGGTAGTAGTTGTACATCGAGAACGTGCCGCCGGGATTGAGGTGCTCGCGGGCGGCCCGCATGGCCTCCTCGGTGAACAGGTAGCTCTCCAGCCGCAGCGCGCTCGCTCCGGAGACGAGGGTGAGCGAGTCGGGAAGGGCGAAGAGGATCAGGTCGTACTTGTGGGCGGTCTGCTCCAGGAAGGCACGGCCGTCGGTGATGTGGGTGGTGACGCGAGGGTCGTCGTAGGGGCGGTCGGGGTGCAGCGAGCCGCCGAGCTCGCGCAGCTTGGGGTCGATCTCCACGGCGTCGACGTGGCTCGCGCCCTTGGACAGCGCGATCGCCACGTCGGTGCCGCTGCCCGCGCCGACGATGAGGACGTCCTTCGGAGGCTTGGTCGTCCGCTCGTACGGCAGCCCGTACTGGCGCTCCAAGCGCAGGCGAGCGGCGGCGGTCACGGCCCGCTGGTGCGGGATGCCGTTGACGGCGATGTCGATGACGCCGACTCCGGCCTCCTCGAACTTCCTATGCGTGACCTTGTAGTACGGCGACCAGATCGCCCCGGCCGTCAGGGTCTCGGCGAGCAGCACGCCCACCACGACCAGGGAGGGCACGGTCACCAGCCCCACGTAGAGCGCGCGCGGCCGCGGGACCAGCAGCAGGCCGTAGCAGATCGCGGCGATCAGCCCCCAGAAGACCGGCGGCGCGCTCAGGAACGACAGCGCCGTGAACGCCGCGATGCCGGTCAGGCTGCCGATCAGGTCGTAGCGGTAGGCCTCCAGGCGCGGCAGCTCCGGAAAGCAGCGGCCGACGAGCTCGGCCGGCCCCATGAGGATCAGGGCGGCGGCGCAGAAGATGACCGGCAGGATCAGCCACGCGGGCGGTCCGCTGGTGGACAGGCTCGTCCAGTACAGGACGCCCTCGGTGTCCCTGTCGACGGTCACCGGGAAGGTCAGCACGACGACGGCCAGGACGGCGAGCACGATCGGCGAATAGTACGGCTGCCGCTGCGAACGCCCCACGCGCAGGAACCCGAGCCCGATGCCGAGGAACGAGCCGAGCAGCACGAAGTTGGTGAAGTAGCTGAGGTGGACGATGTTGGACCCGGTCCACCGGATCAGCGCCAGCTCGAGGAAGAGCATGAAGGCGCTGGCGAGGACGAGCCTCGGCCGCACCGCCAGCCAGTGAGCCTTCTCGTGGTCATCGACGGGCTTCTGCGCCTGGAGCGTCATGTCGCCCCACCGTAGTGAACGGACCGAAAACAAGGAAGTCTGACGGCCGAGAACAAATGTCGTCCAATTCGCGCCGTTTGAGATGTTCTCGCAGGTCAAACCCCTCGAATGCGCTGGACGCGCACCCCCTGATGGAGGAATGTTGGGAGGTTCCTTCCCTCCAGAACATGTTCGGTGGTGACACATGCGTGTCCTGATCCAGCTCCGTCCCTCCCCCGATCTGGTCGCGGCCGTGGCCGACCCCGGTCAGACGGCCACCACGGCCGACGTGGCCGACGGCCTGCCCGGGGTCGAGCTCGACACGGCCTTCGTCCCCGTGGCCGTGCCGCGGCCCGTTCCCGCGGCCGGCGGCGATCCACTCTCGCTCAACCAGCCGCTCGACTTCTCGCTGGCCGCCGAGGACGCGTCCGTGCTGGTACGCGGCACGATCTCGGACGACGAGCTGGCCTCCAGGGTCACGCTGCTGCCCACGCTCAGACCCGATGTGGTGGGGATCTTCTCCGACCCGGTCATCGAGTCCTCCCCCACCTGCGGGGGCAACCCGCCGGTCGGCGGCTGGCACGACGTCGAGCGGCTGCTGAACGTGGCCGGGCTGCAGGCCGAAGGGCTCGACGGCTCGGGAGTGGCACTGGCCGTGCTCGACACCGGCGTCAACGCCGCCCACACGGCCAGGCAGCTCGGCAGGGCCGTCACCCTCGACGCGCCCCGGTGCTGGAGCCCATCGGGCGTGACCGGTAAACCGGGCGAATTCGAGGTGGATCACGGGACGATGTGCGCGTTCGACGCCCTCATCGCCGCCCCGCAAGCCTCGCTGATCGATATCCCCTTGCTGCTGTCCACCCGGCCGGGCGGCTCGGCCCTCGATGGGCTGCTGTCCGACGCGGTGTCGGCGTTCGCGCACCTGCGTACGGTGCTGGACGCCCAGCCGGCCGCGTCGCGGGCGCTGGTCGTGAGCAACTCGTGGGGGTCGTTCTCGCCCGAGTGGGACTTCCCCGTCGGTCATCCCGGCAACTACTCCGACAGTGCCGCCCATCCGTTCAACCTCATGGTGGCCGCCCTGGACCGGGCGGGGGCCGACGTGCTGTTCGCGGCGGGCAACTGCGGGCAGGAGTGCCCGGACGGCCGGTGCGCCTACCCCAACCGGCCCATCGTGGGCGCCAACTCCCACCCGAAGGCCCTGTCGATCGGCGGCATCGACGTCAACGGCGACCGGGTGGGCTACTCCTCGCAAGGGCCAGGGCGGTTGACCGCCCGCAAGCCCGACGTGTGCGGGTACACGCATTTCCTCGGGTCGGCGGCCTTCGGGAAGGGCGAGCCGGACTCGGGGACGTCGGCGGCGACGCCGGTGGTCGCGGGGCTCGTGGCTGCGGTGCGTACCCGGTGGCCGGCGGCCAAGTTGTCGCCGGCCCAGCTGCGGGCGTTGCTGCGGCGCAGCGCTGAGGACCGGAGCGCGGTGGGGTTCGACTACGACTACGGGTACGGGACCGTGGATCCGGGCGGGATCATGGCGGCGCTCCGGCGACGGGCCAAGAGCACGGCCTGAGCCCCCCACCGCACCTCCCCCGGCACCCCGCCGTACTTCGGCTCGGGTCCCTTTAGGGGATAGGGGACTCCGGCCGGGGTCCCTTCCGGGGATGCGCTCCGGGGAGGTGGCCGAGGAACGCCGGTCGCCGGCGGGCCGCCGAGCCCTAGCAGTGGAGAGCCCTAGGGGTGGAGAGCGGGTTGCCCGGGTCGCGCGTGTGCGCCGGCCCGGGCACACGCCTGCGCGGCCCGGGCACGCCGCTACGACCGGATCAGGCGTTCTCGCGGTTGAACACGCGGGTGCCGATCGTGAGGCTGATCACCGCGAGGACCGCGGTCACCGCGACGCCGACGCCCACAGTGCCGGTCAGGTAGTGCCCGTGGAACAGGTCGCGCAGCGCGTCCAGCACGTACCGGAAGGGGCTGATGTGGGAGATGGCGTCGAGCCAGCCCGGCGCCATCGACATCGGCAGGAACGAGCCGGACAGCAGGATCAGCGGGATCACCGCCGTGGACATCACCGGCGCGAACAACATCTCGTTCATGGTCAGCGCCAGCGCGTACGACAGCGCGGCCAGGCTGATCCCGAGCACGACAATCAGGACGAACCCGGCCACCAGCCCCAGCGCCGGGACACGCAGTCCGAAGGCGAAGGCGACCGCCAGGAGCAGCAGCGTCTGGATGATCAGCGTGACGGCGTTGTTGAGCACCCGCCCGAGCAGCAGCGCCAGGTGGCTGGCAGGGGTGACGCGCATGCGCTCCAGCGCGCCCGTGCGCTTCTCCATGACCACGCCTATGCCGGCCAGCGCCATGCTCATCAGCCCGAGCTGGATGATCAGGCCGGGCACCAGCGTCTCCCACGTGCCGAACGTGGTGAAGATGGGCCCGAACAACACGAGGAACACCATCGGCTGGATCACCCCGAAGATGATCCCGACCTTCTGCTGGAGCGTGACCCGCATGCCGTGGCGGAACAACACCCAGGTGTCGCGGAGCATCAGGCGCCCACCTCCTCGCGCAGCGACCGGCCGGTGATGTCGAGGAACACCTCGTCGAGCGTGCGACCGCCGGCCTTCAGCTCTGCCGGGGTGCCCTCGGCCACGATCCGGCCGTGGTCGATGATCAGCAGCCGGTCGCAGAGCGCGTCGGCCTCGTCGAGGTAGTGGGTGGTGAGGAAGACCGTCATGCCGTGCTCCGCACGCAGCGAGCGGATGTGGTCCCACAGGTTGGCCCGGCTCTGCGGGTCGAGCCCGGTCGTGGGCTCGTCGAGGAAGAGCAGGACGGGATCGTGCAGCAGGGCGAACGCGATGTCGAAGCGGCGTCGCTGACCGCCCGACAGCGTGGCGGCGGCCCTGGACTCCAGGCCTGTGAGCTCCAGCCTGGCCAGGACCTCCCGTGTCCTGGCGGTGGCCTCCTCGCGGCTCAGGCCGTACAGCATGCCCTGGAGTTCGAGCTCGCCCTTCAGCGGCGACATGGGCAGGATGCCGCTGCCCTGGGCCACGTACCCGATGCGCTTGCGCACCTGCCTCTGGTCGTCGAGCAGGTCGTGGCCGGCCACCGTGGCGCTGCCCGAGGTGGGCTTGAGCAGGGTGGTCAGCATGCGCATGGTCGTGGTCTTGCCCGCGCCGTTGGGACCGAGGAAGCCGACGATCTCGCCGGGCTCCACTGTGATGTCCACGCCTTTGACGGCCTCCACGCCGCCGTCGAAGGTCTTCGTCAGATCCGAAGTCACAATCATTTCATCGCCTCCAAAATTTAGGTAACCATAATTTTGGTGTGACTGCAAAACAGGTAGCATGGAGGCATGCAAGAGGGGCTGCGGGAGCGGAAGAAGCGCGAGACCAGGCAGCGCATCGCGGACATCGCGATGGGGCTGTTCATGGCGCGGGGGTTCGACAACGTGACCGTGGCCGAGGTGGCGCAGGCCGCCGACGTGTCGGTCAACACGGTCTTCAACTACTTCAGCACCAAGGAGGACCTGTTCGCCGACCGGCAGCAGATGGCCGTCGACCTACCGCTCCAGGTGATGCGGGAGCGCGAGCCAGGAGAGAGCGTGGTGCGGGCGTTCCGGCGGGACTACCTCGACGCGATCGACAATCGCCACTGGCGCCATGGGCTCAACCTGGGCAGCGACGTGTTCGCCAGGATCGTGGGCGCGAGTCCGGCCCTCGTCGCCCGGATGCGCCAGATCCATGAGGAGCGCGAGGAGGGCCTGGCGCGGCTGCTGGCCGACGAGCTGGACGCCGCGCCGGACGACCTCACACCGCGGCTGGTGGCGGCGCACGTCCTCAACACCGCGCGGATCCTGACCGGCTCCACGGTCGCCAGGATGCTCGCCGGCGAGGAGTGGGAGAGCATCGAGCCCGATCTCAGGGCGCAGGCGGAGGAGGCGTTCGACCTGCTGGAGTCAGGACTCGAGGGCTACGGCCATGGGCCGCTAGTAGCTGCTGCTGGAGAAGCCGCCGGAGATCAGCGCGATGCCGAAGGCGAAGATCAGGAACCCGAAGGTGACGATCATTAGGATGCTGCTGATGATGCCGCAGATGCGTCCTGCCTGGATGTGGCCGCGGTTTTCGTAGGGGTAGCCGCTCTCGTCGATCTCCCGCAGCGCCTTGGTGCCCATCGACCAAGCGAACGGCCCGAGGAAGCTGCACACCACCAGGCTCAGGATGCCGAGCACCAGGATGGTGGTCCCGTTGGGATGCGTGTGAGGCTGCGGGCCGTAGTAGGAGGGTCCTTGGTTCGGATAGGACATGATCGCTCGGGGCCCCCTTGTTTTGCGGCAGTCAGGTGGGTTTTATACCACAGACCCCACCTTGATCATGTTGCGTCATCATGGTACGGCACCTGACCAATCCCCCTAGGAGCCTGCCCCCGTGCGTGAACGCACCCAAGCCATCCTC
The DNA here is from genome assembly GCF_052245935.1 of Nonomuraea sp. 3N208. Taxonomy (NCBI): domain Bacteria; kingdom Bacillati; phylum Actinomycetota; class Actinomycetes; order Streptosporangiales; family Streptosporangiaceae; genus Nonomuraea; species Nonomuraea sp. 3N208. The sequence goes on from NZ_JBQQBR010000011.1 coordinate 233,063, forward strand.
ACCCACCAGCGTTTCCAGCGGTTCATCGTCAGTGTCATCCTGATCAACGCGGCGACGCTGGGTCTGGAGACCTTCCCGGCCGTCGTGGAGCGGCACGGCGCCCTGCTCACCGTGGTCGATCATGTCGCGCTCTACATCTTCGCCGCCGAGCTGCTGGCCAAGCTCTACGTCGAGCGCCTGTCGTTCGTCCGCGATCCGTGGAACATCTTCGACTTCGTGATCGTGGCCAGCGCTTTCGCGCCCTCGTCGGGCGGCCTGTCGGTGCTGCGGGCCCTGCGCATCCTGCGCGCCCTGCGACTGCTGTCGGTGGTGCCGAGCCTGCGCCGGGTGGTGTCGGCGCTGCTGCGGGCCATGCCAGGAATGAGCTCGATCGTCGTGCTGCTGGCTTTGGTGCTGTACGTGGCCGCGGTCATGGCCACCAAGCTCTACGGGCAGACCGATCCCGAGCGTTTCGGCAGCCTGCCGACGTCGCTGTTCACGCTCTTCCAGACGATGACGGGCGACGACTGGGGCAACATCGCCAGGGAAGTGATGGTCCAGCACCCGTCGGCGTGGATCTTCTTCACCGTCTTCATCCTGGTCTGCACGTTCGTGGTGCTGAACCTGTTCATGGCGGTCGTGGTCAACGCCATGGACGAGGAGAACACCGAGGAACTGGCCGCGATCGAGGACACCACGGCGCACACCGAGCGGATCCTGGAGGAGCTGGCCGAGCTGCGCAAGGAGGTCGCCGAGCTACGCCGGCAGGGGTCACTCGGCTGAGCCACCACACCATGCTCGGCGCGGGTCGCCACGCCGAGCATGGTGGAGGCGGCGAAGTCATGGCTAACGGGAATAGAACTCCACCACGAGCTGCTCGTCGACGGGGACCACGATCTGCTCGCGCTCAGGCCGGTGCGTCAGCGTGAAGCGCAGGTCGGCGTGGTCGACGGAGAGGTAGGCGGCGGTGCGCTCGTCGGCGTAGATGCCCTCGGCGGCGGCCACGAACGGCTGCATCTTGCGGGAGCGCTCCCTGACCGTGACGACCTGGCCGGGCTTGACCAGGTAGCTGGGGATGTCCACCTTGCGACCGTCCACGGCGATGTGCCCGTGGTTGATGTACTGCCTGGCGGCGTAGATGGACGGCGCCAGGCCGGCGCGCAGCACGAGCGAGGCGAGGCGACTCTCCAGGATGGTCACCAGTTCGGCGCCCGACGCGCCCGACTTGCGCACGGCGAGGTCCCAGTAGCGGCGCAGCTGCCGCTCCGACACGTCGTAGTACCAGCGCAGCTTCTGCTTCTCCATCAGCCGCAGCCCGTAGTCGCCGGTGCTGCGGCGGTTGGTCTTGCGGCCGTGCTCGCCCGGCGGGTAGGGGCGCTGCTCGAAGTAGCGGACGGCTTTCCTGGTCAGCGGGACGCCCGCGCGACGCGACAGTCGCACCTTGGGACCGGTGTAGCGCACGTTCACCTCAATGTGATTAGGTATTCCTTACTTAGGTAAGGCTAACCTACCAGTTATTTGGAGTCGTCATGCTGCCGATCCCCGAGCGGGTCCGGACCCTCGCCGCGACCGCGAGCGTCGCCAAGCTCTCCGTCGACGGCGCCCCCTCCCCCACTCGCGGCGGCGTGGACGAGCGCGGCCGTCCCGTGCTGCTGGTACTGCCCGGCGAGGCGCTGCACGGCGTCCGCGAGGACGCGGTGGCGGCGGTGAACCTCACGGCGATGCGGCAGCTGGGCGATGCCACCCACCCGCGCGGGCTGCTCGAGGTACAGGGCTGGGCGGAGGCCGTGCCGGAGCGCGAGGCTCGGGCCGCGGCGGTGGCGGTGGCCGCGCACAGTGCGGACGAGAGCCTGTTCGAGGCGCTGGAGCGGTTCGGGGAGCGGGACGCGCCCCGGCTGCTGCGCCTGGACGTGGGCCAGGTGGTCTATCTGACCGGGCAGGAGTCGGGGCTGCTGGACGCCGACGACTACCTGGGCGCGGCGCCCGACCCGCTGACCGACACGGCCGAGCGGGTGCTCGCCCACGTCAACGCCTCGCACCGGCCCCAGCTGACCACCGGTGTCTCGCGGCAACTCGGGGAGCAGCCCGGCGAGGTGTGGCTGTGGGAGCTGGACCGGTTCGGCGCGACGGTACGGGTGGACGAGGCGCTGGTGCGCTTCCAGTGGCCGACACCGGCGAACACCACCCTCTGCCTGGAAACGGCCCTGCGCGGCCTCCTGTGCTCCTGTTAATCACGGTTCGATGTGGATTAAACGGACATCTCTTTACATAGGCCATAGGAGTGCTTGCGCGTCTCTAGCATTTCCTGCGTGAGTGAAGCGCATGGACCATCCGGCACGGCCGTCTTCGTCGATCAGAGCGGCCGGCGCAGGCGGGTGCTGGTGATCGCCGGAGTGCTGCTCGGCACGCTGATGCTGGCCATGGCCGCCGTGCTGATCGGTGGCGCGTTCAGCACGACCAGGCTGGACGCCGTCGACTGGCCGGAGGGCGGGAACGGCGCGCCAGAGAAGTCCGTGCCAGCCGCGACCACGTCGAGCCCGACACCCTCGCAGACGCCCCGGCTCATCAGGTCGGTCACGCCCACGGCACAGGCCTCGCCGACGCCCCAGCGCACGTCGACGCCGACGCCCACGCGGACCAGGACCGGGATCGTGCGGCCGAGCGCGAGCTCGTCCGCCACGCCGACCTCCGAGGCGACGACGTCCGCCCCGGCCACCGCCGACCCGACGGCGACCGAGACCGAGCGCACCCCACCCGGCCAGACGCGGCAGCCCCCGGGCCTGGACAAGACGCAGGGCCCCAAGAGGTGAGCCAGCCGGACACCCACGTGTGGCCGGTCGAGCCCGTCTCGCCGGTCACGCACCGCGCCAGGCAGGCCGACCCGCGCGGTCACTGGTTCCTCGTGGTGGTCGCCATGCTGCTGATGACCTTCGCGCTCGTCCTGCACGGGTACGCCACAAACGACGTGGGCGAGACGCACGCCGCGCCCGCCGGCCCCGCTTCCTCGCCCGACCTCGACCGAGTACATCGCGGCGGCCCTGTGGTGAACACGACCGGCCAGGGCCCGAGCAGTCTGCGCATGCCCGCGCGGACGGTCGCGCTCACGTTCGACGACGGGCCGGATCCCTTGTGGACTCCCCGGCTGCTCGACGTGCTCAAACGGCACGGCGCGAAGGCGACGTTCTTCGCGGTGGGCGCCCGCGTCGCCGAGAACCCCGACCTGGCAAGGCGCATCATCGACGAGGGCCACGAGCTGGGCAACCACACCTACGCGCACGCGGACCTGACCGGCGTCCCGGCGTGGCGGCTGAGCATGGAGGTGTCGCTCACGCAGAAGGTCATCGCGGGCGCGACCGGGGTGCACACGAGGCTGGTGCGGCCGCCGTACTCCTCCACGCCGGACTCCGTCACCTCCGCCCAGTGGCACGCGCTGCGCGCGCTCGGCGCCGACGGCTACGTCGTGGCGCTCACCGACCTGGACACCAAGGACTGGAGCCGGCCGGGCACGGGACAGATCGTCCGGGCCGGCACGCCCACGCGGGGACGCGGCGCGATCGTCATGCTGCACGACTCCGGCGGCGACCGGAGCCAGACGGTGGAGGCCGTGGATCAGCTGCTCAGCCGGCTGAGGTGGCAGGGCTACCGGGCTGTCACATTGACCGAAGGGCTGGGGCTGGGCTCGGCGTACGTGCCGGCGGGCACCCTGGACCAGGTCATCGGCACAGGGCTGAGCGTGGCCCAGCGGGCGTCCACGGCGTTCGCCGGGTCCCTGACGTGGATCCTGACCGCCGCGGGCGTGCTCACGCTGGCCAGGCTGCTGTTCTTCCTGGTCCTGGCCTGGGCGCACGTGCGGCGGGTACGCGGAGGCAGGCGGCGGGTAGGGCGGGCCCCTCCGTGGCCGTCGCCGCCGCCGGTCAGCGTGATCGTCCCGGCCTACAACGAGGCGGCCGGGATCGAGGCGGCGGTGTTGTCGCTGGTCACTACCGGTTACCGGGGCGAGGTCGAGGTCATCGTGGTGGACGACGGCTCCACCGACGACACTGCGGCCAGGGCCGCCGCGCTCGGCCTGCCGGGCGTGCGCGTGATCAGGCAGCAGAACGGCGGCAAGCCCTCGGCGCTGAACACCGGCATCGCGTACGCCGCCCACGACCTTGTGATCATGGTGGACGGCGACACCGTGTTCCAGCCGGACACGATCGGCCACCTGATTGCGCCGCTGAGTGACCCGAACGTGGGCGCGGTCAGCGGCAACACCAAGGTCGGCAACCGGCGCGGCCTGCTCGGGCGCTGGCAGCACATCGAGTACGTGATCGGCTTCAACCTGGACCGGCGGGCGTTCGACCTGCTGGGCTGCATGCCGACCGTGCCGGGCGCGATCGGCGCCTTCCGGCGGGCCGCGCTGCAGTCCGTCGGCGGGCTCAGCGTGGACACGCTGGCCGAGGACACCGACCTGACGATGGCCATCTGCCGCAGGGGATGGCGCGTGGTCTACGAGGAGAAGGCGCTGGCCTGGACGGAGGCGCCGACCTCACTCCGGCAGCTGTGGCGGCAGCGGTACCGCTGGTGCTACGGAACGCTCCAGGCCATGTGGAAGCACCGGCGGGCGATGGCCGAGCGGGGGACGTTCGGTCGGCGTGGACTGGGTTACCTGGCGCTGTTCCAGGTGGTGCTGCCGCTGCTCGCGCCGGTGGTGGATGTGATGGCCCTCTACAGCGTGCTCATGGGCGATCCGCTGCCGGTGGTGGCGGTCTGGGCCGGGTTCGTGGTGGTCCAGGCGCTCACGGGGTGGTACGCGCTGCGGCTCGACAAGGAGCGGGCGCGGGTGTTGTGGGCGTTGCCCCTGCAGCAGTTCGTGTATCGGCAGCTGATGTACCTGGTGGTCATCCAGTCCCTCGCCACCGCCCTACTGGGCACCCGCCTCCCCTGGCAGACCATCCGCCGCGAGGGGATTTTCTCCTCCTAAATCCCAAGATCCTCCTCTTTTACGGTCGCCCAGCGGCACCGCACGCGCCGTCGTCCCTTCCGTCTGTCATGGCCGGTCGTGAAGGCTCACGGGTTGCTCGCCGTGACGGAGCGGCAACTTGGCCTGGTTCCGTGGGGAAGAGCTTGCCGATTTCTATGGAATGAAGCATTCCGTTCTGTTAGTATTGGAACAGAACAAGCCGTTCCGATCCAGGAGGCAGAGATGACCGCCCTCGACATCCGACCGGTGCAGGCGCCCGTCGAGCCGACGCCCTACCGGTGGCGTTGGCCCGCGCTCGCGGTGATCCTCGCCGGCTCGGTGATGGAGCTGCTCGACGCCACCGTCACCAACATCGCGGGCCCCACGATGCGCGCCGAGCTCGGCGGCGGCGCCTCGCTCATCCAGTGGCTCGGGGCGGCCTACACGCTGGCCATGACGGCGGGGCTGCTGACCGGCGGGCGGCTGGGCGACATCGTCGGCCGCAAGCGCATGTTCCTCATCGGGGTCGCCGGGTTCACGATCGGTTCGCTGCTGTGCGCGCTCGCCTTCTCGCCCGAGACCATCATCGCGGCCAGGATCGTGCAGGGGTTGTTCGGGGCGGCGATGATCCCTCAGGGCATGGGGCTGATGAAGGAGATGTTCCCGCCCAAGGAGCTGGCGGCGGCGATGGGGCTGTTCGGGCCGGTCATGGGGTTGTCCGCGGTGGGCGGGCCGATCCTGGCGGGCGTGCTGACGAGCGTCGACTGGCGGCTCATCTTCGTGATCAACCTGCCGATCGGCTTGGTCGCCGCGCTGGCCGCCCTGCGGTTCCTGCCCGGCTCGCGACCCGCCGGGGGCGTGCGGCTGGACCTGGTGGGGGCGCTGCTGGCCTCGGCGGGCACCGTGCTGATCGTGTTCCCCCTGGTGCAGGGTGGCGAGCACGGGTGGCCGGCGTGGTCGTTCGCCATGATGGCCGCCTCGGGCGCGGTGTTCGGGCTCTTCGCCGCCTACGAGCGGCGCAAGGCCGCACGCGGCGGCGACCCGCTGGTGGCGCCGAGCCTGTTCCGCAAGCGGGCGTTCGTGTCCGGCATGGCGACCGGCACCATCTACTTCGCCGCGTTCGCCGGGGTCTTCCTCGTGATCGGGCTCTACACGCAGCTCGGCTTGGGGTACTCCCCGCTCAAGGCGGCAATGACCGGTGTCCCCTCGTCGCTAGGCATGATCGCGGGCATGGGCGTGGCGCAGGCGACCGCGCGGCACGGCCGCAAGGTGCTGCTGGCCGGCGCGCTGGTCATGGCGCTCGGCGTGGCCGGCGTGATCGCCATCGCCTCGCCAGGCGTCTCCCCCTGGCAACTGGCCCCGATGCTCGCGGTGACCGGCCTGGGGAGCGGGCTCATCATGACGCCGTACTTCGGCATCGTGATGGCCGCGGTGGAGCCCGGCGAGACCGGCTCGGCGTCCGGCACGCTGACGGCGTTGCAGCAGGTCGGCGGCGCGCTGGGGCTGGCCCTGCTGGGCACGGTGTACTTCGGCACGGGCAGCGTGCAGGTCACGATGGGGGTGGCGGCCGGGATGATCGCCGCGACCTTCGCCGTCGGGCTGCTGCTGCCGAAGAAGGGCAGTGAGGACGCGGCCCTCACCCACTGAGGACCCCATCCCGGCGCGGCCCCCGTCTCTTAGGGGGCCGCGCCGTCCTTGTGTGCCGCCCTTGCCTGTTCCATGCCGGCGAGGAGGTAGCCGAGGCCCTCGTCGAAGGTGGCGTCCCATTCGTGGTCGAGGCCGTGCTCGGCGAGTGCCGGGTAGCGGTCGGCGCGCTCGCGCAGGAACGCGCCGGTGTCCTCGTCGTCCCGGTCCTGCCAGGTGACCTGCATGACGACCGAGCCCATGACGTAGTTGGAGAGGCTGTAGGCGGCGGCCTTGGGCGCGGCGAAACCCGCGGCGGTCAGGGTCCGGTAGAGGAACTCGGTGCGTTCGAGCGCGTTCGGGCCCATGAGCGGGCGGTCCAGGATGGTGGCCGACCACGGGTGGCGTAGCAGGGCCGCGCGCCAGCCGCCGATCAGCTCACGCGCGGCCTCCTGCCAGCCGGCGGCCGGCTCCGGCAGCCGTACCTCGCCGAAGACGGCGTCCAGGGCCAGGTCCAGGACGTCGTCCTTGGTCTTGACGTGCCAGTAGAGGGTGGTCGAGCCGGTGTCCAGCCGGTCGGCCAGGCGGCGCATGGTGAGCCGGTCCGCGCCCTCCTCGTCGAGCAGCGCGACCGCCTCGGCCACAATCCGCTCCAGCGTCAGCGTCTGCCTCGGCGCCTTACGGGGGCGCGACCACACGTTCTCCACGGGCCTGATAATACGTTGTACGAGTAACCGGATCGATGGTCTAGTAGTAGAACGGTGATCTAGCGGAGGGACCCACGATGGGGCACATCGAGGTGAGCGGGTTGACGTACCTGCTGCCCGACGGGCGGCCGCTGCTGCTGGAGGCGTCGTTCAAGGTGGGCGACGGGGCCAAGGCGGCGCTCGTCGGGCCGAACGGCGCGGGCAAGACCACGCTGCTGCGGCTGATCGCCGGCGAGCTCGAGCCCGCCGACGGCCGGATCGCGAGCAGCGGCGGCATCGGCGTCATGCGGCAGTTCCTCGGCGAGGGCACCGTGCACGACCTGCTGCTGCACGTGGCCCCGGAGTCGATCAGGCAAGCGGCGGCGGCGCTGGAGGCGGCCGAGGCGGCCATCTCCAGGACGGACGACGAGCCGGCCCAGCTGGCCTACGCCCAGGCCATCGCGGATTACGCCGACGCGGGCGGCTACGAGCTGGAGGTCGTGTGGGACGTGTGCGCGACCGAGGCGCTGGCGCTGCCGTACGAAGAGATCCGGGACAGGAGCCTGACCACGCTGTCGGGCGGGGAGCAGAAGCGGCTCATGCTGGAGGCGCTGCTGCGCGGCCCCGACGAGGTGCTGCTGCTCGACGAGCCGGACAACTACCTGGACGTGCGGGCCAAGCAGTGGCTGGAGCGGGCGATCAGGGCCTCGGCCAAGACGGTGCTGCTGGTCTCGCACGACCGGCAGCTCCTGGCCGAGGCGGCCGACCGGATCATCACGGTGGAGGGGCGCACGGTGTGGGTGCACGGCGGTGGCTTCGCGGGCTACGCCGAGGCGCGCAGGAAGCGCAGGGAGCGGCTTGAGGAGCGGCGGCAGCGCTGGGAGGACGAACGGGGCCGGCTGCGGCGGCTCGTTCACACGCTGCGCCAGCGCTCGGCCAACAACGACGCGCTGGCGGGGGCTTACCAGTCGGTGGTGACGCGGCTGGAGCGGTTCGAGCGGGAGGGGCCGCCGCAGCGGGCGCCGAAAGAGCAGAACGTCCGCATGCGGCTGCGCGGCGGGCGTACCGGCAAACGGGCGGTGCTCTGCGAGGAGCTGGAGCTGACGGGGCTGCTGCGGCCGTTCTCCACCGAGATCTGGTACGGCGAGCGGGTCGGCGTGCTCGGCATGAACGGCACCGGCAAGTCGCACTTCCTGCGGCTGCTGGCCGGCGAGCCGATCAGGCACACAGGCTCGGCCCGCCTGGGCGCCAGGGTCTCGCCCGGCCACTTCGCGCAGACCCACCTGCGGCCCGACCTCAAGGGCCGGGCGGCCGTCGATGTGGTGATGACCGAGCACGCCATGACCCGCAACGAGGCCATGGCGGCGCTGGCCCGCTACGAGCTGGCGCCGGCCGGCGGGCAACCGTTCGAGACGTTGTCGGGCGGGCAGCAGGCCCGGCTGCAGATCCTGCTGCTGGAGTTGTCGGGGGCCACGTTGCTGCTGCTCGACGAGCCGACGGACAACCTGGACCTGGCCAGTGCCGAGGCGTTGCAGCGCGGGCTCGAGGGATTCGAGGGGACGGTGCTGGCGGTCACGCACGACCGGTGGTTCGCCGCCGACCTCGACCGGTATCTGATCTTCGGCGCCGACGGGCTCGTACGGGATTGCGACGAACCCCGGTGGGACCTTTAGCTGGAGACCCGGCGCAGGGCCGAGACCGTCATGATCTCGTCGACCGCCTCCGGCGACAACACGTGGTCGAGCACCATGACCGCGCACCCGCTGATGCCCGCGGCCGCGCCCATCCTGCTCGGCTCGATGCGCAGCCGCCGGGTGGCCAGGGCCGTGGAGCGGCGGTAGACGACCTCGCGGATGCTCGACACCAGCGGCCCGAACGCCTCCGCCACATCGCCGCCCAGCACCACCACCGACGGATTGAGGATGTTGACCGCCCCGGCCAGCACCTCGCCGATCCTGCGCCCAGCGGTGCGCACCATGGCCATCGTCTCGGCGTCACCGGCTCGGACTAACGCCGTCACGTCCGCGATCGTCTTGACGTCCTTGCCGGCCGCGCGCAGGTCGCGTAGCAGGGCGGTGCCGCTGGCCACGGAGTCGACGCAGTCGGTGTTGCCGCAGCGGCACAACACGCCGCCACCGTCCAGCACGGGAATGTGCCCGATCTCGCCGGCCGCGCCCAGCGCGCCGCGCAGGATGCCGCCGGCGGCGATCACGCCGGCGCCGATGCGCGTGGAGACCTTCACGAACATCAGGTCGTCCAGGTCGGGGTAGGCGCCGCGGTGCTCGCCGATGGCCAGCACGTTCACATCGTTGTCCACGAGCACGGGGACGGGGAACCGCTCGCGGATGATCGGCGGGATCACCACGCCGGTCCAGGAGGCCATCACGCGGGCGCTCTCCGTACGGCCCTGCGCGAACTCGACGGTGGCCGGCACGCCCATCCCGACGCCCCTGATCATCGAGCGCGGCCGGTCGCCGAGCAGCTCGTCCCAGGTGTCCATGATCAGCGGCAGGACGACGTCGGGCCCCTGCTCCACGTCCATCGCGAACTCGCGCCCGGCCAGCTCGCTCCCGGCGAGGTCGCAGATCGCGACCCGGGTGCGGCTCGCGCCGAGCGCGGCCACCAGCACCACGCCGCCTTCGGCGTTGAACTCCAGCCGGACCGGCGGCCGCCCGCCCGTGGACGGGGCGTCGGTGCGCTCCACGACGAGACCGCGTTCCAGCAGCTCACCGACGCGCAGCTGCACCGCGGGGCGCGACAGGCCGGTCACCCGGCCCAGGTCGGCCCGCGTCACGGCCTCGCCGGAGCGGATGAGGGCAAGCACCTCGCCACTCGTGGCGAGGGTCGCGGCGGTACGTCGTGGCATCGGCTAAGTGAACCACACGGGGTTAGGTCATGAAAAGTCAGAACTTTTTTATCTCAAATGCCAAAACTCCGCTTGTCTACGACCCAAACTCTCGTTAGTGTCCGTTCTGTCCTTGCTTTGGTAGATCATGGAGTCCCTCACCGTGTCCACCCACCCGGCGACCACCTCCGCCACCCTCCCCGCCCACACCGCCGACCTCGTCGTCTTCGGCGGGACCGGCGACCTGTCCATGCGCAAACTGCTTCCGGCGCTGTATCACAGCGACAGGGAGGGCCGGCTCTCCCCGGAGACCCGGATCATCGCCATGTCCAGGGGCGGCCTGACCGACGCCGACTTCCGCGGCAAGGTGGACGCCGAGGTACGCGACAGCATTGAATCTCGCCGAATCCGCGACCAGGTCCCGGTCGACGAGCCCGCCATATGGGAGCGTTTCGTCGGCCGCCTGCACCACGTGTCGGTCGATGTCGGAGGCGAGAACAAGTCCGGTTGGGACGAGTTGTCCGGCATGTTGTCCGGTTTCGAGTCGCGTGACCGGGTGTTCTACCTGGCCAGCCCGCCGCGCACGTTCGGGCCCTTCTGCCGGGAACTGGCCGAGGCCGGCCTGGTGACGCCGCGCTCGCGCGTGGTGCTGGAGAAGCCCCTGGGTCACGACCTGCCGAGCGCGCAGGCGATCAACGACGAGGTCGGCGCCATCTTCGAGGAGCGCCAGATCTTCCGGATCGACCACTACCTTGGCAAGGAGACCGTGCAGAACCTGCTGGTCCTGCGCTTCGCCAACGCCTTCCTCGAGCCGATCTGGAACTCCCTGTGGATCGACCACGTCCAGATCACCGCCGCCGAGACCGTCGGCACGCCGGGCCGGCGCGGCTACTACGACCACGCGGGCGCGCTGCGCGACATGGTGCAGAACCACCTGCTCCAGCTCCTCACGCTCACCGCGATGGAGCCGCCGGCCCGCAACGACCGCGAGGCCATCCGCGACGAGAAGGTCAAGGTCCTGCAGGCGCTGCGGCCGATCGCGGGCACGGAGGTGGGCCGCTTCACCGTGCGCGGCCAGTACGTCGGCGCCGGTGACATGCCGGGCTACCTGGACGAGCCCGGCTCCACGCCGCCGACCGAGGCCTCCGCGCGGGTGGAGACGTTCACCGCGATCCGGGCCGAGATCAAGAACTGGCGATGGGCCGGGGTGCCGTTCTACCTGCGGACCGGCAAGCGGATGCCGAACCGGCGCTCGGAGATCGTGGTGCAGTTCAAGGACGTGCCGCACTCCATCTACCCCGGCGGTACGCCGAACCGCCTGGTGCTGCGGCTGCAGCCGGAGGAGGGCATCGAGCTGCACATCATGGCCAAGGAGCCGGGGGCGGGCGAGGTGACGCTGAAGCCGGTGCCGCTGTCGCTCAGCTTCGGCAAGACGTTCACGACGCGGGTGCCCGAGGCGTACGAGCGGCTGCTGAGCGATGTGCTGGCCGGGAACCCGACGTTGTTCATGCGCCGCGACGAAGTGGAGGCGGCCTGGCGGTGGATCGACCCCATCCTGGACGCCTGGAAGGCCGACCCCGCCCTGCCCGAGCCCTACCCGGCCGGAACCCCCGGCCCCGCCGGAGCCCACGAACTGCTCGGCCGCAGCGGTCGCGGGTGGCACGAGGAGGAAATGTGAACCCGAACATTCAGGAGATCACCGACCGGATCGTCGAGCGGAGCGCCGCCAGCCGTGCTACCTATCTGGCGCGGATCCGGCGCGAGGGCGAGGCCGCCAAGGCCAAGGGCCCGGCCCGCGCCCACCTCGGCTGTGCGAACCTGGCGCACGGCTTCGCGGCCGCGAACGCCGAGGACAAGCCGGTTCTGCGGGGCACGGCCAAGCCGGGCGTGGCGATCGTGACGAGCTACAACGACATGCTGTCCGCCCACGCGCCGTACGAGACGTACCCGCCGGAGCTGAAGGCGGCCGTGCGCCGGGCCGGGGGCGTGGCGCAGGTGGCGGGCGGCGTGCCGGCGATGTGCGACGGCATCACCCAGGGGCGGGCCGGCATGGAGCTGTCGCTCTACAGCCGTGACGTGATCGCCATGGCCACCGCCATCGCGTTGTCGCACGACATGTTCGACGCGTCGCTGCTGCTGGGCGTGTGCGACAAGATCGTGCCGGGGCTGTTCATCGGGGCGCTGCACTTCGGGCACCTGCCGGCGATCTTCGTGCCCGCCGGGCCGATGGCCTCCGGGCTGCCGAACAAGGTCAAGGCCCGCGCCCGCCAGCTGTTCGCCGAGGGCAAGGTCGGACGGGAAGAGCTGCTCGACGCCGAGGCCAAGTCGTACCACTCCCCCGGCACCTGCACCTTCTACGGCACCGCGAACTCCAACCAGGCGCTCATGGAGGTCATGGGCCTGCACCTGCCTGGCTCGACGTTCGTCAACCCGCACACCGAGCTGCGTCACGCGCTGACCGAGGCGGCCGGGCGCCGGGCGGTGGAGATCACCGCGCACGGGGCGGAGTACACGCCGATCGGCGAGCTCGTGGACGAGAAGGCGATCGTGAACGCCTGCGTCGCGCTGCTGGCCACCGGCGGCTCCACGAACCACACGCTGCACCTGGTCGCCATGGCGGCGGCCGCCGGCATCGTGCTGACCTGGGATGACTTCGCCTGCTTGTCGGAGGTCGTGCCGTCGCTCACCAAGATCTACCCGAACGGCCAGGCGGACGTGAACCACTTCCGCGAGGCCGGCGGCATGCAGGTGCTCATCGGCGACCTGCTCGACGAAGGGCTGCTGCACGGCGACGTCATGACCGTGGCGGGCCCCGGCCTCGACCGCTACCGCGAGGCCCCGTCGTTGGTGGACGGTTCGCTGGTGTGGGCACCCGTCACGGGCGGGAGCGCCGATCTGGACGTGCTGCGGCCGGTCGCTCAGCCGTTCTCGCCGGATGGCGGGATCCACATGGTCGAGGGCAACCTGGGCTGCGCGGTCAGCAAGGTGTCGGCGGTCAAGCCCGAGCACCTGGTGATCGAGGCGCCGGCCAAGGTCTTCGACGACCAGCTCGACCTGCTGAAGGCGTTCGAGATGGGCGAGCTGGACGGGCAGGATTTCGTGGCGGTCATCCGCTACCAGGGGCCGAGTGCGAACGGCATGCCCGAGCTGCACAAGCTCACGCCGCCGCTGGCCGTGCTGCTCGACCGGGGGCAGCGGGTGGCCATCGTCACCGACGGGCGCATGTCCGGCGCCTCGGGCAAGGTGCCTGCGGCCATCCACCTGTCGCCTGAAGCGGCCGACGGCGGGCCGATCGCGCTGGTCCGCGAGGGTGACGTGATCAGGCTCGACTCGGCGGCGGGCACGCTGGAGCTGCTGGTGCCGGCCGAGGAGCTGGCCCTGAGGGCGCCGGAGGGCCGGCCGCTGAGCGACGCGCAGTGGGTCGGCACGGGGCGCGAGCTGTTCGCGGCGTTCCGCCGGATGGCGGGGCACGCGGAGCAGGGCGCAGGAATCTTCGGAGTGAGCGGCGCCGAGTCGCCCCACCACGGCCCCGGGCTCGGCTTCCCCGCCGAGGCCGGCGCCTCCCACCTGGAGACGGGCACCCCGGTCGGGGCCCGCCCCGCCGGACTCGCCCGGTGAGCCTCACCTCTCACCGGCCCGCCGCAGGCACCACGCACGCTCCCCAAGCGCGTCCCACCGCCCACACCCCCTGCTGGGATGGCGTGAGCGTTCATGGCATCCTTCCGGTGATGGCGAGCGATCTTGACGCTGCCCTGAGTGCCGGAGGTGTGTGTGATGAGTGCCTTTGACCTTCCGTGGCTCGTCGCCGACATCGGGGGGACCAACGCCAGGTTCGGCCTGGTCACCTCGCTTGGCGCGCGGCCTTCGAACGTCGCGGTCCTGGCGGTGGCCGACTATGCCACCCTCCCCGAAGCCGTAGCCGCCTACCTCGCGGAACACGCGGGCGGAGTGCGGCCGGGGGCGGCCTGCCTGGCCGTGGCCGGACCGATCGACGGCGACAGTTACCGGCTCACGAACTCCTCGTGGGCGGGGTCCGTACGCGATCTCGACGTGCCGTACGCGCGGCTGCTCAACGACTTCGAGGCGCTGGCCGTGTCCCTGCCGCACCTGGACGGCGATGACCTGGTGTCCCTGGGCGGCCCCGAGCTCGGCTACGGGGTCAAGGCCGTGCTGGGTCCCGGCACCGGGCTCGGCGTGGGCGGGCTGGTGCCGACCGAGCACGGCTGGACGCCGATCCCCGGCGAGGGCGGTCACGTCACGGTCCCGGTGGTGGACCGGCGGGAGCTGGAGGTCGTCCGCGTGCTGCAGGCGCAGGGCCGGCCGCACGTGGTGGCCGAGCACGTGTTGTCCGGTCCCGGCCTGGTCCGGCTGCACCGGGCGCTGGCTCAGGTGAACGGCGTCAGCGCGCCCGAGCTGACCGCCTCGGACGTCGTGGCCAGGCTCGACGACTCGCTGTGCGCGGAGACGATCGAGGTGTTCTGCGGGATGCTGGGCAGCTTCGCCGGCAACGTGGCACTGACCCTCGGCGCGCGGGGTGGGGTGTACCTGGGCGGCGGAGTGCTGCCACGTATCGTGGAACGCGTGCGCACCAGCAGCTTCCGCACGCGGTTCGCCGCGAATCCCGACATGGCCGCATACCTGGCCGCGATCGGGACCGCTCTGATCGTCGCGCCCCAACCGGCGCTGACGGGCGCGGCCGCCTGGCTGAGCCAGCGTGCCCGCAGGGAGCTGGTGGGCTGACAACGGCACCGGCCCCGCGCGGCCGGTGTTCGGTACTAGACGGCCTGCGAAGGGCCGATGAGGAGAAAATCCCATGAGCTTGCTCGATCTCGCCCCAGTGATCCCCGTCGTGGTGATCGAGGACGTCGAGACCGCCGTGCCGATGGCCAGGGCGCTGGTCACCGGGGGGCTGCCGGTCATCGAGGTGACGTTGCGCACGCCGGTGGCGCGCGAGGCGATCGCCAGGATCGCCGACGAGGTGCCCGAGGCGATGGTGGGTGCGGGGACGATCCGCACCCACGATGACATCGCGGCGTCGGTGTCCGCGGGGGCGAGATTCCTGGTCTCGCCGGGCACGACCCTGTCGCTGGTCGAGGCGATGGACTCGAGCGGGGTTCCCTACCTGCCGGGAGCCGGGACTGTGTCGGAGGTTATGGCGCTGGTGGAGCGGGGGATCAAGGAGCTGAAGTTCTTCCCCGCCGAGGCCGCGGGCGGTGTGCCGTACCTGAAGGCGCTGGCAGGACCGCTGCCGGACGTGCGGTTCTGCCCGACGGGCGGCATCCGGGTGGACACCGCGCCCGACTACCTGGCGCTGCCGAACGTGGGCTGCGTCGGCGGCACCTGGCTGACCCCGCAGGACGCGCTGGCCGGCAGGGACTGGGCCCGCGTGGAGAAGCTCGCCGCCGACGCCGCGGCCCTGCGCTGACCCGCACCTCCGGTGGCGCTGCCCCGGCACCCGCCGTGTGCGGGCCGCGGCGTCAGCTCCAAATGGAGACGTGGATCGGGGGACGGAAGCGGTTGCGTGGGACGCCGTCCTCCGGGGTGCGCATCACCTGGGTGGCCACCGGGGTCGTGAGGAAGTCCAGGAACGTGCCGGCCGCCAGTGAGCGGTTGGCGGGTTCCAGCGTCGTCGCGTACCAGTAGGCGGCGAACGGGGTGGCCGGGGTCTCGATGGCGACCAGCTCGCCCCGGCGCACCTGAGAGGACACCAGGTGGGCGGTGGCGGGCGCGACCCCGGCGCCCCCGGCGGCCGCCTTCCAGGCCGCCGTCTGGTTCGCAAAGACCCGCACCTGCGACTCCGGCACCCGCAGCACCCGCAGCAGCCGGCTGCGGATGCGCAACCTGCTCAAGCCCGAGCAGTTCCCGTACCACTCCCCCACCGGCTGGGAGTACGACTCCGGCGACTACCCCAAGGCGCTGCGCCTGGCCATGGACATGATCGGCTACGACAAGCTCCGCGCCGAGCAGGCCGACAAGCGGGCCAGGGGCGAGCTGATGGGCATCGGCGTCAGCTTCTTCACCGAGGCCGTGGGCGCGGGCCCGCGCAAGCACATGGACATCCTGGGCCTGGGCATGGCCGACTGCGCCGAGCTGCGTGTGCACCCGACCGGTAAGGCGGTGCTGCGGGTGTCGTGCCAGTCGCAGGGCCAGGGGCACGAGACCACGTTCGCGCAGATCGTCGGGCAGGAGCTGGGCATCCCGGCCGACGACGTGGAGGTCGTGCACGGCGACACCGACCAGACGCCGTTCGGCCTGGGCACGTACGGCTCCCGCTCCACCCCGGTCTCCGGCGCGGCCACCGCGATCGTGGCCAGGAAGGTACGCGACTGGGCCAAGATCGTGGCGGCGGCCATGCTGGAGGCCGCGCCGGAGGACCTGGAGTGGGCCGACGGCAAGTGGTCGGTCGCGGGCGACCCGGCCACCGGCAAGTCGATGGCCGAGATCGCGCTGGCCGCGCACTCGAACCTGGAGCTGCCCGAGGGTGTGGAGGGTCACCTGGACGCGGTGACCGTCTACAACCCGCCGAACCTGACGTATCCGTTCGGCGCGTACATCTGCGTCGTGGACGTCGATCCGGGGACGGGCCAGGTGAAGGTACGCAGGTTCGTGGCGGTGGACGACTGCGGGGTGCGGATCAATCCCATGATCGTCGAGGGGCAGATCCACGGCGGGCTGGCCGACGGGGTCGGGATGGCGCTCATGCAGGTGATGGCGTTCGACGAGGACGGCAACCACCTGGGGGCATCGTTCATGGACTACCTCCTGCCGACCTCGATGGAGTGCCCGTCGTGGGAGCTGGGCGAGACCGTGACCCCGTCGCCGACGCACCCGATCGGGGCCAAGGGCGTGGGCGAGTCGGCCACGGTGGGCTCCCCCGCGGCCGTGGTCAACGCCGTGGTGGACGCGCTGGGGCCGTACGAGGTGCGGCACGCGGACATGCCGCTCACCCCGGCGAACGTGTGGCGCGTCATCAACGGCGACCCGTTCCGCACGGACCTGGCGATCCCATGAGCGAATTCCTTGGCATGCCGGCGCCTCGGAAGCGGGCGCCGGCCGCCCTGGACCTCCAGGCCAGGGTGGCGGAGCTGCGGTCGGGGCGGGAGCCGTACG
This sequence comes from Nonomuraea sp. 3N208, assembly GCF_052245935.1. Classification (NCBI taxonomy): domain Bacteria; kingdom Bacillati; phylum Actinomycetota; class Actinomycetes; order Streptosporangiales; family Streptosporangiaceae; genus Nonomuraea; species Nonomuraea sp. 3N208. Next base: position 250,248 of record NZ_JBQQBR010000011.1, read on the forward strand.
TGCTGGCCACCGTCGTGCGGGCGCAGCGGCCGACCAGCGCGAAGGCCGGCGACCGCGCGCTGGTGCTGCCCGACGGGACGATCGAGGGCTTCGTGGGCGGTGTGTGCGCCACCGACACCGTGCGGGCGCAGGGGCTGCGGCTGCTGCGCTCCGGGCAGACCACGCTGTTGCGGATCACCCCGGAAGCCGATGAGCCGCACGAGGAGGAGGGCCTGGTGGCGGTGGGCCAGCCGTGTCTGTCCGGCGGCACGCTGGAGATCTTCCTGGAGGCGGTGCTGCCGCCAGTCCTGGTCCACGTGTACGGCGACAGCCCCATCGCCCGGGCCTTCGCCGCCGTGGGCAAGGCGATGGGCTACCAGGTGGAGGCCGCCGCGGACCCGCTGGCCGCGATCGCCGACGACACCTCGGCCGTCCTCGTCGCCTCCCACGGCGTCGCCGAGGAGCCGGTGCTGCGGGCCGCGCTGGCCAAGGGCGTCCCGTACGTCGCGCTGATCGCCAGCCGCAAGCGCGGCGCGGCGGTGCTGGCGGGTGTGGAGGGAGGTGACCGGGTGCGCGTTCCGGCAGGTCTGGACATAGGGGCCAGAACGCCGGGTGAGGTGGCGGTGTCGGTGTATGCGGAGCTGATCAGCATGCGTTGAGCGGGTATTCGGAGGAGCTGCGGCCGGGTAGGGCAAGACATGTAAAAGCCGCAGCCTCGGAGCCCCCCTCCTGCTCCCGGAGAGCGAAGGGACATTGATGCTCACGCAAACGGTCAGCCAACCACCACAGCTCATCGACGATCGCCCGGTGTCGCAGCCGGGGAGCCTGGAGAGGGGGATCGACATCCTCCTCGCGCTCAGTGCAGCCTCCAGACCGGTCAGCCTGGCGCAGCTGTGCCGCAGCACGGGTCTGCCCAAGTCGACCGCGCACCGGATCCTGGGCGTGCTGTGCTCGCGCGAGCTGGCCACGCGGGTGGGCAACGGCTACCTGCCCGGCGAGCTGCTGGAGACGATGGCGGGCATCGCCCGCGCCCGGGTGCCCGGCACCCGCCGGGTGGTGCTGCCGTACCTGCAGTACCTGTACGAGACCACCAGGCAGACGGTGAACCTGGCCGTGCCCTCCGGCCTCGAGGTCCGTTACGTCGAACGGCTGTACGGCCACAACCGGGTCCGCTCCCCCTCCGACGGCCTGGACCGGGCGCCGCTGCACTGCACGGCGACCGGCAAGGCGCTGCTCGCGTTCGACCCGAGGCTGCGTGAGGAGCTGCTGGCGCGCGGCTCGTTCGAGCGCATGACGCGCCGCACGATCATCGGCCTGGCGGGGCTCGAACGCGAGCTGGCCCAGGTGCGCCGGCACGGCGTGGCGTACGCGCAGGAGGAGTTCGCCGAGGGCGTGGCCTGCGTGGCGGCCCCGGTGTTCGGTCCTGGCGGCCGGATCTGCATGTCCTTGGGGGTGGCCGCGCGCGCCCACACGGTGCCGCTGGGCATGCTGGGCATCGCCGTGCGCGGGGCCGCCCAGGCCATCTCCGCCGCCCTCCTCGGCGTGTAGACGTTCCGGTCACTGGAACGCTCCATCGCTCCGCGACGTCAGCGTTCCAGTGACCGGAACCCGTGATTGCGGGCGCCTCCCCGCAGCGATCACATCGTGGCATGGATCTCCTTCCCGCTCCGGCCCTCCAGGAGGCGCCCCCGGTCCGCCGCGTCCCTGGCTCCCAGACACAGGCAGAGCGGCGGGAGGCCCTGCGTGCCTAGGGGCCTGCCCAGGGCGAGCGCGCTGGAGAGCCTGCGTCTCGCGACCGTCCTCGTGCCCCCGGGCGCGCCACACGTGCCACCCGGCCGTGACCTGCTCCACGCCAGGTCCCTGCTGGCCGACCTCGAATCCCGGTACGGCGGCCGCCCCGTGCTGGTCCGCGGCCCGAGAGGCCCGGCGCTGCTGGTGCTGTCCAAACGCGACGCGCTGCGCGTGCTGGAGGGGGAACGGGACGCCTACGCGCCCGCCCGTGACGAGCGCCGGCTGAGCCTGCCGACGGACGTCCTGCGCCCGGCGTTCATCGAGATCGCCCGCGAGGAGGCCGCGGAGCTGACCGACGGCGTGGTGGACTACGAGCGGCTCGACGCCCGCTGGCAGCGCGTGGCCAGGCGCTGCGTGTACGGCGACGGGGCGGCCGGCGACGAGGAGCTCACCAGCCTGCTGACGCGGCTGGGCAGGCAACGGGCCGGGCGCCGCCAGGAGATCCTCTCCGGCCGCTACGACGCGCGAATCCTCGACCACCTGCGCCGCGCCGAGCCGCGCAGCCTGGCCGGCCTGATCGCCGAGACTTCCGGCGAGACCGAGTCGCGCGGGCTCATGCAGGCCGCGTTCTGGCTGATGGGGCTCGGCGTCACCGCGACGGGCCTCCTGCAGACGCTGGCGTTGCTCGCCACCCACCCAGGTCATCGCAAGGCGGCCCGCGCAGACCCCCAGCATCTGCGGGCCTGCCTGCGCGAGGCGCTGCGCCTGTGGCCGCCGGTCCCCGCGCTGTCCCGGGTCACCGCCGCGAGTACCGAGTGGTACGGCACCACCCTGCCCGCGGGCACCACCGTGCTGATGCCGCTCGCGGCGCATCAGCGCAGCGCGCGCCTGCCTTACGCGAACACGTTCGCGCCCGAGATCTGGCTCGACGGCACCGCGGCGGACGAATGGTGGGCCCGGCCGGGCTGCGACGGCGTGAACCTGATGCTCGCGGTCGGCACGGCCTTCCTTGGCGGCATGCTGCGGGCCGCCCGGCCCAAGCCGATCGGGCGGCTGCTCTTGCCGCACCGGCCGCTCCCGTACACGCTCAACGTCTCGCGGCTGCGGGTGAGGATGCGCCCGGCCCGCCGCAAAATCGTTCAGCCCTGAGCCATGCCTGGTCAAGGCCAGTGGCCGACGTGGACGCCTGTCCTCCGTTAGAGTCTGGGGTACTGAAGGGCATGCCGGGCGGAGGAACGGTTCGGGTTGAGACGGGATGACGACGGCGAGAGGACGGCGACATTGGGGCGCTCCGCAGGCACTCCGCTGAAGCCGGAAGACCCGCCGGCGATCGGCCCCTACGAGCTGATCAGCCGTCTCGGCTCCGGCGGCATGGGCGTGGTCTACCTCGCCAAGGCCGCGGACGGGCCGCGGGTGGCGCTCAAGGCGATCCGCAGGGACTTCACCGCTGACCCGGTCTACCGTGCGCGTTTCCATGAAGAGGTGTCCAACGCGCGCAAGGTGGCCTCGTTCTGCACGGCGCGGGTGCTCGACCACGGCGAGGACCGGGGCGTGCTCTACCTCGTCACCGAATACATCGACGGCATCTCGCTGGAAGATCACCTGATTGAGCACGGGCCGCTGTCGCCGTCCGTGCTGCACGCGGCCGCCGTCGGCGTGGCGGCCGCGCTGACCGCGATCCACGCGGCGGGGCTGGTGCACCGCGACCTCAAGCCGGCGAACGTCATGCTGACGCTGGCCGGGCCGCGGGTGATCGACTTCGGGCTGGCGCGGTCGACGCATGTCGACTCCCGGCACACGAACGCCAACATGGTCATGGGCACACCTGGATGGATCGCTCCCGAGCAGGTCTTCGAGGGGCGGACCAGCCCGGCGGGTGACGTGTTCGCGTGGGGGTCGCTGATCGCGTACGCGGGGCTGGGCGGGCATCCCTTCGGCGAGGGGGACGCGTACGTGATGGCGGCTCGGGCCCGTACGGCGCCGCCGGACCTGCGGGGCTTGCCCACACCGCTGGACCGGTTGGTGGCGGCGGCCATCCACCCCGACCCGGTGCGCCGGCCTACGGCCAGGCAGCTGCTGCTGGAGCTGGTGGAGGCGGCCGACGAGCCGGCGGCGCAGCTGGCCGCGACCAAGCACCTCACGAACGCGTGGAATCCGTCGGAGTTCGGACCGCTCGCCCATGGGCCGCACGCGGTCCCGCCGCCGGAGCGCACCGGCGCCGTCCCGGGAACCGGCCGCCCGCCGCACCCGGACGCTCGCGCGCCACGCCCGGACGGTCCCGGCCCGCGCCCGGACAGCCCACGCCCGGACGGTCCTGGCCGCGGCCCGCAGCCGCCGCATCATCCGGACGCCCGCGCCGGCCAGGCACCGCCGCATCACGAGAGCCGCGGCCCGCAAGCCACACAGCACCCTGAGGCGCGCAACTCCCAGGGGCCGCCGCCGCACGCCGAGACACGCAGCCCGCAGGGGCCGCCGGCCGAGCGCACCGGGCCCACGCCGGTGACCTCGCGAGCGCCGCAACCCTCGCCGGCCGAGCGCACGGGCCCGACGCCCGGGACCGGGCGGGGACCGCAGCCGCCGCACGCCGAGCGCACCGGACCTGTGCCGGGCGTGGCGCCGCAGCCGCCCCATGCCGAGCGCACCGGACCCGTTCCGGGCGTAGGGCCCCAGATGCCGCACGCCGAGCGCACCGGGCCGCTCCCCGGAACCGGGCGGGGGCCGCAGGCGCATGGGCGGGGTGGGCAGGTGCCGCATCCCGAGCGGACCGGGCCGCTGCCGAGCCGGCGGGGGCCGCTTCCCCACCACGTCACGACCGGCCAGGGGCCGTTGCCGGGCTACCGGCCCGCGAGGCCGAAGCGGGGCGTGTTCGCGGGCTGCCTGACCGCCCTGGTGATCGCGGCCGTCCTGCTGGTGCTGCTGCTGGCCGCGCTGGCCTGGTTAATCCGCTCCCCCGCGGCGGGCGCGGACGGTCCGGTGCAGGACGGCAAGCTGAGGTTCGCCGTGACGAGCACGAAGTGCCCCAAGCCCGCCAAGGCCGCGACGACGCGCACCTGCCAGATCGGGGTGAAGGTCAACAACATCGGCCCCGAGGCCAGGGTGCTCTACCCGGGCCAGCAGAAGCTGATCGACGAGGACGACGAGCTGCACGGCGGCACCAAGCTGCTCGACAAGAGCGGCAAAGAGATCACGCCGATCCGCATCGAGGCGGGCGGCGCGTTCACCGGCACGCTGGTGTTCGAACTGCCGAAGAACCTCGACGCGATCAGCCTGGAGGTCCACGACTCCGGCCTGAGCGCGGGAGCCAGGATCAACCTCGACTAGCCGGTCGACGCGGCCCCGCCGGTCCCCAGCCAGGCCAGCGCGGCCGTGATCAGGGCCTCGACCCCCGTCGGCAGCGTGGGGAGGATCTGGGGCGCGAAGAAGGGCGAGTGGTTGCCCGGCACGTCCTCCAGCAGGCGGCCCTCCCGCTCGGCGCGGGCGTACCTGGCGGGGTCGGCGCCGCCGAGTCCCCAGAAGACGGATGGCGCGCCCGCCGCCGCGCCGAAGAGACCGAAGTCCTCGCTGCCCATCAACGGCGCCATCTCCGGCACGCGCTCGGCCCCGAACCGGCCGGTGAACGCCGCACGCACCCTGGCGGTGGCGGCGTCGTCGTTGACGGTCAGCGGGAAGGAGTTGAGCGTGCGGATTTTCGGCCCACGGGGTGCGCCGGACGCTGCCGCCTCGGCGTGGACCACGCGCTCGACCGCCGTCAGGAGGGTGCGGCGCACTTCGGGGGAGAACGAGCGCAGGTTGATCGTGATGGATGCCTCGTCGGGGATGACGTTCTCCTTGTGTCCTGCGTGGATCTGGGCCACTGTCAGCACCGCCCGCTCGAACGGCGACACCTCCCGTGACACCACCGTCTGCAGCCGCATCACGGTGGAGGCGGCGAGGACTACCGGGTCGACGGTCCGCTCCGGCTGCGAGCCGTGCCCGCCCCGGCCGTACAGGCGGATCTCCAGGCTGTCGGCGGCGGCCAGGATCTCGCCGGGGCTGACGAGCACCGTGCCCGCCGGGTTGGGGAAGACGTGCTGGCCGAGCACCACGTCAGGCGTGCCGATCCGGTCGAACAGCCTGTCGTCCAGCATCGCCCGCGCCCCGGCCGCGATCTCCTCCGCCGGCTGGAACAGCGCCACCAGGGTGCCCCGCCACTGGTCCCTTCCGGCCGCCAGCAGTTGCGCCGCGCCGCTCAGGCACGTCACGTGCATGTCGTGGCCGCAGGCGTGCATGAGCGGCACCCCGTCGGGTGAGGTGGCGGTGCTCGCGTACGGCAGCCTGGTCGCCTCCAGCACCGGCAGCGCGTCCATGTCGGCCCGCAACGCCACCGTCGGGCCCTCGCCGTTGCGCAGGACGCCTGCCACGCCCGTGCCGCCGAGGCCCGTGCTCACCTCGAACCCTGCCGCGCGCAGCCGCTCGGCCGCGATGCCCGCGGTGCGCTCCTCCTGGAACGCGGGCTCGGGGTGGCGGTGCAGGTCCCGGTACAGCTCCACGAGATCGTCGAGCGCCGGGCCCGCCAGCCCGGCCGTGATCGCGTCGATGGCGTCCTGATCGCTCATGGGGGCATCCATTCCAGTGCGGTGATCTTTCCGACGAGGGTACGGCGGGCGGCGTCGCGCTGCTCGGCCGCGCCTAGAAGCCCTGGGAAGGGGAGACGACACCCTCCAGCGGAGCCCCTGCGCAGAAGCGCCGCACGTTGGCGGTGACGCGCTCGGCCAGCCCGCGCCAGTAGGCGGGGCGCGGGTTCGCGCAGTGCGGGGTGATCAGCACGTTCTCCACGCCCCACAGCGGATGACCGTCGGGCAGCGGCTCGGGGTCGGTGACGTCGAGCGCCGCGCCGCCGATGCGGCCGGCGCGCAGCGCCTCCACCAGGTCGCCGGTCACGACGAGTCCGCCGCGAGCGACGTTCACCAGCCACGCGCTCTCGCGCATGAGCGCGAACTCGCGCGCGCCGATCATGCCCCTCGTGTCCGGCGTGGCAGGCGCCGCGACCACCACGTAGTCGGCCTCCGGCAGCGCCTCGCGGTAGCGGGCGCGCGGCACGACCCTGGCCGCCCCGGGCACATCGCTGCGATCGGTGACCGCGACGACTGGGCAGCCGAACGGCTCCAGCATGCGGATCAGCGCCCGCCCGATGCCGCCGCAGCCGACGATCGCGACCGTCGAGCCGGCGAGCTCCCGTGACGTGTTGGGCCCCCACCGGGTGGCTCTGGCGTGCCGGTGCAGCCCGCGTGCGGCCGTCAGCATCAGGGCGAGCGCGTGCTCGGCGACGGCCGTGCCGTACGAGCCGGCGGCGGCGGTGAAGACCGGGTGATCGGTGATGACGCCGGCGTCGGCCCAGCGCTCGACGCCGGCGTGCGGCAGCTGCACCCACCGGATGCCCTCGTGGATCATGGAGCGCACCTCGCCGGGATCGTCGTTGCCGTAGTAGACGATCGCCTCGGCGCGCTCCAGCGGCACGATCTGGCCGCCGGCGCGGCGTACCGCGTCGATGAGGGCCGACACGGGCTCGGGGCCGACGTGCACGGCGACGGTCATCGCCGCACTTCCTGAGCGAGCCTGGCCAGCAGGGCGGTGACGCGCCGGCCGGCGACCTCGGCGCCGCCGGAGGTGAGCGCGGAGCCCATGCCGCAGGCCACGGCGCCGGCCGCGATCCACTCCGGCGCGTTGTCGAGGGTGACTCCCCCGGTGGGGATGGCAGGGACCTGGGGCAGCGCGGCCCGCACGTCACGCAGCCAGGACGGCGACACCGCGGACGCCGGGAAGATCTTCACCGCGTCCGCGCCCTCCTCCAGGGCACGGACGATCTCGGTCGGGGTGGCCACGCCGGGGAAGACCGGTACGCCGTAGCGGTGGCCGGTGCGGATCACCTCGGGATGCAGGTTGGGCGAGACCAGGAAGCGCGCGCCGGATTCCACGGCGGCGCGGGCCGCGGCGGCGTCGAGCACGGTGCCCGCGCCGACGAGCGCCTCGGGCCGCTGCTCGGTGAGCCGGGCGACGGCGGTGAGGGCGCGTGGCGTGGTGAGCGCCACCTCCACGGCCCGCAGCCCGGCGTCCAGCACGGCCTCGGCGGCGGCCACCGCCTCGCCGGGCCCCGCGGCCCTGACGATCCCGAACACCCGCTGCTCGGTGACGGCGTGGACGATCTCCCAGCGGTACATGCTTTCCCTTCTCACGGTGTACGGTCCGCGCCGGCGGTGCACGATCCCCCGCCTCGGTGAACCCGCTCTAACGGTGCACGCTCTCCCCCGCCGCGGTGAACGCGGCCAGCGCGCGGTCCAGGCCCGCCCGGTCGGGCAGCCCGTCGGTGTCGTTGGCGCACTGCACCACGAGCGCCGCCACGGCTGCCCCCTCGCGCAGGCACGTCTCGTACGGCATCCCGCGCAACATCCCCGACAGGAACCCGGCGGCGAACGCGTCCCCGGCCCCCACGGGATCGGTCACGGGCACCGGGAACGCCTCCTGCCGCAGGCCGGCGCAGCCGGCAGACTTGTCGCGGTGCTTGACCACGGCGAGCCCGGGCAGCCCGGCCGGGTCCACCTGGAGCAGCTCCAGCTCGTCCTCGCCGGCGAACACCACGTCCGCGCGGCTCATGAGCGGCGCGACCCGCTCCCGCCACCGATCGGGCGGGCCGAGCTTGAGCCGGACGTTCGGGTCGAAGGAGATCGTGGCGCCCGCGTCCCCGGCCAGGTCGAGCAGCCGGAGTGTGGCGAGGTGCGCCGAGTCCGACAACATCGGCGTGATGCCGGTGACGTGGACGAGCCGCGCCCCGTCCACCATCTCGGGCGTCAGCTCGCCGGGCGCCAGCCGGGAGGCGGCCGAGCCCGCGCGGTAGTACTGGACGTCGATCGCCCTGGACGGGTGGCTGTCGCGCAGCAGCAGCCCGGTGGGGGCGTGCGGGTCCACGACGGCGTGGCGGGTGTCGATGCCGTCGGCGCGGAGCATGGCCAGCACCGATGTGCCCGCCGGGTCCGCGCCGACGCGCCCGAGCCAGCGCACCTGGTGGCCGAGCCTGGCCAGGCCGGCGGCCACGTTCGACTCGGCGCCCGCGATCGAGCGGCGGAAGGCGGTGGCCCGCTCGAGGGGGATGCCTGGCTCGGCCAGCATCAGCAGCATCGCCTCACCGCACACCACGACGCTCACGAACGGGGCTCCTCGGGAAATCAATGGATCATGCGTCCCAATAGTTGTATCAAATCACGTTTGTCCTGTGGCGAGAGACTCCCTTGACCACATGGCGGCCGTGGGGAACGCTGAAGCGGGAACCGTGGCCGGGGGGGCGCCGGGGGTATCGCGCGTGAGGCGTCTATTCATCACCTTGCTGGCCGCCAACGCGCTCTCCGTCACCGGGACCATGCTGTCCATGCTGGCCGTGCCGTGGTTCGTGCTGGAAAGCACGGGGAGCGCCGCGCTCACGGGGCTGGCGGCGTTCTCGACCACGTTCCCCATCGTCGTCTCGGCCGCGTTCGGCGGGACACTGGTGGACCGGCTGGGACTGCGCGGGACGAGCCTGTTGTCCGACCTGGCGAGCGGGCTCGTCGTGCTGGCCATGCCGGTGTTGTCGTGGACGACCGGGCTGTCGTATCCGGCGCTGCTGGGGCTGCTCTTCGTGCGCTGGCTGCTGGCCACGCCCGGGGAGACGGCACGCAAGGCCATGGTTCCCGAGCTGGCGGGGCTCGGGCGGGTACGCATCGAGCGAGCGGTGGCGGCGTACGACGGCGTCTACCGTGGGGCGGCGATGGTGGGGGCGCCGCTCGCCGGCGTGCTGATCGTCTGGCTCGGGGCCAGTGCGCTGCTGGTCGTCGACGGGGTCACGTTCCTGCTGTCCGCGCTCCTGATCGGCGGCGGGGTCCCGCGATCGGAAGGCGCCGCGGGACGGGGGCAGGGCGGCTATCTGAGCGATCTGCGCGACGGGCTGACGTTCCTGTGGCGGGACCGGCTGCAGATGAGCGCGACCACGATGATCGTGGTCGTCAACATGCTCGACACAGGCGTGACGCAGGTCCTGCTGGCGTTGTACGCCCGAGACGTGGCACACGATCCCCGCGCGTTCGGCCTGCTCGCCGGCGCGGTCGGAGCGGGCGCGCTGGCCGGGACCGTCGTCTACGGCGCCGCCGGCGACCGATTACCCCGGAGGCTGACCTTCGGGGCGTGCTTCCTGGTCGCAGGAGTGCCGCGGGTGCTGATCCTGGCCCTCGGCGCCCCGTTTCCCATCGCCCTCGGCGTCACCGTGCTCTCCGGCGTCGCCGCCGGCGCGATCAATCCCATTCTCGGCGTACTGCAGTACGACCGGATCCCGGCCCGCCTGCGGGCGCGGGTGATCGGCACCATGACGGCCGCCGCGTACGCGGGCATGCCGTTCGGCGGCCTTCTGGCGGGCCCGCTCACGGAGGTGGCCGGTCTCACGGCCACCCTGTACGCGTTCACCGCCGTCTACCTGCTGGCGTCCATCCCGCCGTTCGCCGACCGGGCCTGGCGGGAGCTGGACCGCGACGGGCCGGCCCGTGTCAAGCGGCGGTGGACCGGCTCAGCAGGAGGGACTCCTTGATCGGGGATTCGTGGGTGCCGGCGACCGTGCAGGCGTGCGCCCCGGCGATCGATCCCAGCTGAACGCACTCCTCCAGCGGCCTGCCACGCAGCGTGCCGTACAGGAAGCCGGAGACGAACGCGTCGCCCGCGCCGTTGCTGTCCGCCACCGGCCCGGGCAGCGGCGCGGCTGGGAAGGCGCGCACGCCGGAGTCGTGGGTCAGCACGAGGCACCCCTCGGCGCCGCGCGTGCAGATGACCGTGCGCGCCCGGCCGCGGGCGAGGATGTCGCGCATCGTGGCGGCCGGGTCCCGCAGCGCGACGGCCGACAGGAACACCAGGTCGGATCGGTAGGCGAAATCCTTCTGGTAGTCGTTGACGCCGTCCCAGTCGTGCAGGTCCGTGGAGATCGGCACGCCGTCGAGGTCGGGGTAGAGGTGGCGGCAGAAGTCCATGATCGACACGTGGACGTGCCTGGCCCGGACGTCCGCGTACAGCTCCCTGGGCAGGCGCTCGCCAGGCGTGACCTTGGCGTCGTAGAAGGAGGTGCGGCGGCCGTCGGGACCGACGAGCAGCACGCTCCTGCGCGTGCCCGCCTCGGCCGGTCCCCAGGAGCAATCGAGGTCGCGCAGCGCGTCGCGGATCAGCGCGCCCTGCGGGTCGTCGCCGATCAGGTCGGCGAACGCGACGTCCAGCCCGAGCGCGTGGCAACCGAGCGCCACGCCCGCGCCGGTGTTGCCGATCCTGTCGACGACCGGCGGCACGTGGTAGGTGTCTTTGTACGGCAGCGGCAGCTCCGGCACGTACACCGTCGTGTCGACCCCCGCGCCGCCGAGGACCAGGATGTCACGCACGTGTTCATGGCCTCCACTCCGTGGAGGCGGGCTCGGTCGCCACATGCCGCCGCCTTCCCCCGCTCTGGTCGCTTCGCTCCCGCCGCTCCTCCAGGCGACGGCACTCCCTCACCGATTGACCAGCGGGCCCGAACCGGTGGAGCCGCGGACCACCAGCTCCGGCTGGAAGATCAGCTCGACGTGCTTGGCGGGCGCGCCGTTGACCTCCTCCAGCAGCGTCTGCACGGCCGCCGAGGCCATGGCGCCGATCGGCTTGCGCACGGTCGTCAGCGGCGGGTCGGTGAACGCGATCAGCGGCGAGTCGTCGAACCCGACCACGGACACATCTCCCGGCACCGACAACCCCTTCTCCCTGCAGGCGCGGATCGCGCCGAGCGCCATCAGGTCGCTGGCGCACACGATGCCGGTGCAGCCGCGGGTCAGCAGCTGGGCGGCGGCCGCCTGCCCGCCCTCGACCGAGAACAGCGAGTGCGCGATCAGATCGTCCACGTCGGCCGCGCCGAGCAGGTGCGCCATGGCCTGCTTATAGCCCTCGATCTTCCTGATCACCGGCACGAACCTGCGCGGCCCCAGCGCCAGCCCGATGCGGTCGTGCCCGAGGTCGACGAGGTGCTGCACGGACAGCCGCACGGCCATGCGGTCGTCGGGCGAGATGAAGGGCGCGTCGATGTGCTCGCTGTAACCGTCGACCAGCACGATCGGCAGCCCGCGGTCGATCAGGCGGGTGTAGCGGTCCATTCGCGCGGTCGTGTCGGCGTGCAGCCCGGACACGAACACGATGCCGCTCACCCCGCGATCCACGAGCAGCTCGGTGAATTCGTCCTCGGGCGCGCCACCGGGCAGCTGTGTGCACAACACGGGCGTGTAGCCGTGCTGGGTCAGCGCCTTCTCGATGGCCTGCGCGAACGCCGGGAAGATCGGGTTGTCCAGCTCGGGCGTCACCAGGCCGACCAGTCCGTTGCTGCGCTGCCGCAGCCGCGGCGGGCGCTCGTAACCCATGAGGTCGAGCGCGGTCATCACCGCCTGGCGGGTGCTCGCGGAGACCCCGGGTTTGCCGTTGAGCACCCGGCTGACCGTGGCCTCACTCACCCCGGCCTGGGCAGCGATGTCGGCAAGGCGAGCGTGACCATTCATGCTCCTCACTTTACTTTCAACCAGGCCGCCGAATCCCCTGCTCCAAGCTCATTCGAGGCCAGCAGCGCCTCGCCGTCGAGGGCGAAGTCCACGGGTGTTTCCGTGAGATTGACGGCGCACACCACATCACCCCGGGAGAAGACCAGCGTGCCCGCGGGAGAGTCGTGCCAGATCAGGTCCCCGTCGAAGGAACGCCGCAGGCGCAGCGCCGCCCGGTACAGCTCGAGCGTCGAGCCGGAGGCGCCGTCCTGGGCCTCCACGCTCAGCTCGGCCCAGTCCGCCGGGATCGGCAGCCAAGGGTTCGCCCAGCCGGACCCCGAGCTCCGGCGCGTCCAGGGCAGCGGCACCCGGCAGCCGTCGCGGCCGCTCTCGGGGTCGCGCAGCCGCTGCGGGTCAAGGCACACCTCGGGCGGTAGGTCGAGCACCTCGGGCAGGCCCAGCTCGTCTCCCTGGTAGACATACGCCGAGCCGGGCAGCGCGAGCGTCAGCAACGCGGCCGCGCGGGCCCTGGCCAGGCTGCCGTAGCGGGTGACGTGCCGCTTGACGTCGTGGTTCGACAACACCCAGGTGGTCGGCGCGCCCACGGAGGCGGCGGTGGCCAGCGAGGAGTCGATCACCTCGCGCAGCTCGGCGGCGTCCCACGGCGCGAACAGGTAGTGGAAGTTGAACGCCTGGTGCAGCTCGTCCGGGCGGACGTACATGGCCAGCCGCTCCGGCGTGGGCGCCCACGCCTCGGCCACGCCGATCCGCTCGCCGGGATAGGAGTCGAGCACGCGGCGCCAGGCCCGGTGGATCTCGTGCACGCCGTCGTTGTCGAAGAACGGCACCGGCTCCCTGCCGACCATCCTGGCCTGGTTGCCCTTGCCGATGTCGGGTAGCCCGGCCGGCTTGACCATGCCGTGCGCCACGTCCACCCGGAAGCCGTCCACGCCCAGGTCGAGCCAGAAACGCAGGATCGACTCGAACTCGCCGCGCACCTCGTCGTTGTCCCAGTTGAGATCCGGCTGGGTGGGGTCGAACAGGTGGAGATACCACTGCCCGTCCGCAACCTGCGTCCAGGCCGGGCCGCCGAAGATCGACTCCCAGTCGTTCGGCCGGTCGCGGAAGATGTAGCGATCACGCTGCTCACCGCGCAACGCCTGCTGGAACCAGGGGTGGGCGGAGGAGGTGTGGTTCGGGACGATGTCCACGATGACCCGCAGCCCGTGCTGGTGCGCCTCGTCGATGAGCGCCTTGGCGTCGGCCAGGGTGCCGAACAGCGGGTCGACGTCGCGGTAGTCGGCCACGTCGTAGCCGAAGTCGGCCATCGGCGAGCGGTAGAAGGGCGTCAGCCAGACGGCGTCCACGCCCAGCCCGGCCAGGTACGGCAGGTGATCGCGAATGCCTATCAGGTCGCCGACCCCGTCGCCGTCGCCATCGGCGAAGCTACGCACGTACACCTGGTAGATCACGGCGTTCCGCCACCACGCGGTCATGGTCACCCCCGAATGTTTCAACTATGAAAGCGGTTTCCGCAACTTTACGCAACTCCTTCCATCCATCCCCAATACGGAAATTTCGGTCTATGGACGCCCAAAACCCCTGTCCGATAAGGCCTAGAAGGAGATTCTTTATGTCAAGGGTGGACATGCGGCGTTAAGGCGCGATGTACTACCTCTTCAATCAGCCCCGTCACAGGTGACACGCACGCAAGGTGTGGGCCCATGAGCTCGGTCGTTCTCGACAAAGTGACCAAGGTGTATCCGGGCGACTACCTCGCAGTCGATCGGCTCAGCTTGCGTGCCGAGGACGGCGAGTTCCTCGTCCTCCTCGGCCCGTCCGGATGCGGCAAGTCAACGTTGCTCCGTATGATCGCGGGCTTGGAGGAGATCACCGAAGGCGAGCTCTGGCTGGACGGGCAGATGGCCAACCACCTGGCGCCACGCGACCGCGACGTCGCCATGGTGTTCCAGAACGGCGCCCTGTATCCGCACCGGACCGTGCGCGGGAACATCGCGTTCCCGTTGGAGATCGCCAAGTCGGACCCGGCGATGGTGCGCGAGCGCGTCAAGGAGCTGTCGAAGGCGTTGCACATCGACGAAACGCTCGACCGCCGCCCGGGCACGCTCTCCGGCGGCCAGCGCCAGCGGGTCGCGATGGGCCGGGCGATCGTGCGCCAGCCCAAGCTGTTTCTCATGGACGAGCCGCTGTCGAACCTCGACGCCGGCATGCGCACCGAGCTGCGCATGGAGATCTCCGCGCTGGTCAGATCGCTCGGCGTCACCACCATCTACGTCACGCACGACCAGGTGGAGGCGCTCACGCTGGCCGACAGGATCGCCATTTTGAATCGCGGCGTCCTGCAGGACGTGGGCACTCCGGCCCAGATTTACAACGATCCAGCCACGGCCTTCGTGGCGGCGTTCCTCAACTCCCAGCAGTTGAACCTGTTAGCGGCCGCGGTCAGGACGCCGCAGAACCAGTACGTGCTGCTCGACTTCGGCCCGCACCGGCTGACGATCCCTTGGAGCGATCCGCGGGCGTACGCCATCTCACAGCACACCGGCGGCCACGTGCTGGTGGGGATGCGGCCCGACGGGCTGGCGCCGGTGCCGGAGACGTACGAGGGGCCGGCGTTCTTCGGGCGGGTGCGGGCGCTGGAGTACCACGGGCACGAGTGGCTGGCGTACCTGGAGTGCGGCATGCCGGCCGTCCCGGCGCCAGAGCCGCCGGACCGGAGCGGGCGGGTCAACGGCGTCAAGAACGGCTCGGGCAAGCTGTCGGGGCTGATGCGGCGGATGTTCTCGCCTCCGAAGGAGGAGCATCAGGAGCAGGAGCGGGTGGGCCACAACCCGAACAGCGGCATCCATCGCCGCTCCGATCTGATCATCCGCCTGGGCAACCGGCCGGTCTGGCGGGCCGGCGACGCCGCCAAGGTCGCCGTCGACCTGTCCCGCCTCATGATCTTCACCCCCGACGGCGCCCGCATCGACCCACCGCGCCGCTAGCGCCGTTTACTCCACGCCGGCGAGCATGGCGGGGTCGCAGGAGACGGGGAAAGGCTGGATGATCATCAGTATGTCGCCCGCCTTGCTTCTTCCACCAGCTCATAGCCCGTGCTCCCAGGTTGAAGACCTCCACACACGGCGCATCGTCGCCGTGGAGCGTATTTGGGCGGCTGGATCTCATAGTCGCGCCGACGGTTTCGGGCTCTTCGCAGTTGAGGGTGTAGAGCTGTTGGACGGTTGGATGTGAGTCGTCAGGAGGTGCGAGCGTTGTAGTTCTCGCGGTTTGCGAGGACCTCAGCCATGTGCGTCTGCGCCCAGTTTCTGAGCCTTGGCCTGAGCCCTCTTCTGGGCGCTTTCATCGTCGTCACTGATTCGCACCTCTCGCCAATGGGTGGGTTACGCACTTCAAGGTGTCTACTTCCTGACAGGAAGTTTCTCTCCCATGCTGATGCAGGGAGCAGAAGGCGCCACCCCCAAAGTGCACGACGAAAGGCAACAAGATGAGCACACCCTCCCTCTCTCTTCCCGGCGGCACCTGGACTCTGGGCGACCTGACCGTCACCCGGTTCGGCTACGGCGCCATGCAACTGGCCGGGCCGTGGGTCATGGGGCCGCCCGCCGATCGCAACGGTGCTCTAGCCGTTCTGCGTGAAGCGGTCGACGTCGGTATCACCCACATCGACACCAGCGACGCCTACGGGCCGCGCGTCACCAACGAGTTGATCCGCGAGGCACTGCACCCCTATCCCGAGTCGCTGCACATCGTGACCAAGGTGGGCGCGAACCGCGACGAACAGGGTGGCTGGCCCACGGCCCGGCGACCCGAAGATCTGCGCCGCCAGGTCCACGACAACCTCAAGTCCCTCCGGCTCGACGTACTCGACCTGGTCAACCTCCGGCTCGGCAACGCCGAAGGTCCCCAGCCCGGCTCGCTCGCCGAGGCGTTCGAGACGCTCGTCGAACTCCAGCAGCAGGGCCTGATCCGCCACCTCGGGGTCAGCAATGCCACCGAGGAGCAGGTCACCGAGGCACAGAGCATCGCGCCGATCGTGTGCGTGCAGAACATGTACAACCTCGCCCACCGCCACGACGACAAGCTCATCGACCGGCTCGCCACCGACGGCGTCGCGTACGTGCCCTTCTTCCCCCTCGGGGGCTTTACCCCGCTTCAGTCCTCGGCGCTCTCGGCGGTCGCCGCACGATTGGAGGCGACACCGATGTCCGTCGCACTGGCCTGGCTGCTGCAGCGATCACCGAACATCCTGCTCATCCCCGGCACGTCATCGACGGCACACCTGCGCGAGAACATCGCCGGCGCGGGGCTCTCCCTCTCTCATGAGGACTTGACCGAGCTCGACGACATCAACCGCTGAAGCCACCGTTCAAGTTCCGGCCCCGGTCACCTTCGCGCGACCAGGGCCGAAGCAGAACGATTCGCCCTCACCTGGATGCCTTCAGATCATCAACGTCAGGAACTTGTGTCCACCGGCGGTGGCACCTCTGTCCGGGGTCGGTGAGGGCGGCTGATGGTGGTCCTGGGCCTGCATATCGGCCGCGTGCACCCGCGAGATCATCGCGCCGGACTCGCACCGGCTGCGAAACCGCCTCACCCCCTACCGGCGGCCGAGCTGAACCGGCGGACCGGTCGCCGAACATGTCCCGCAGCCGCGCTCGCCGTCCGCGATGCGCCAGAACTCGCGCGTGTAGCGCATGCGCGTCAAGTTCTCAGCTGTGGATGTGCGGGTCGTACTCCCTTTGATGCCTTTGGATCTCGTCTGCGTTGGCGACCGTCCAGTCGTACAACCGGCCGAACGGCTCCCGCAGCGATTCGCCGAGCGGCGTGAGTGAGTACTCGACTCCGACCGGCGAGGTGGGGAGCACGCGGCGCGCGATCATCCCGTTGCGCTCCAGGCGGCGCAGGGTCTGGGTGAGGACGCGCTGGGTGACACCCTCAAGGCGGCGCTTGATCTCATTGAACCGCCTGGGCTCGTTGAGGACCGCCATCACCATCATTGACCACTTGTCGGCGATCTGGTCCAGGATCGGGCGGCTGGGGCAGTCGGCCCGGTAGACGACGTCCGCTGCGGGGCCGGCTTCGGGAGTGGCCATATCGGTATCCTTCGCGATCCTTGAGATGCCGAAAGTGCGTTATTGACGGACGGTCGCCCGCCACCGCATCGTAAGTATGCATCAAGAACCTAGATGCACACCAGATACCGCTCGGAGACCTCCATGAACGACGCCTACCCGACCCTGCGGGTGAATCGCGAAGCCGGCATCGTCCGCGTCACCCTCGACAACCCACCCGTCAACGTCTTGGACGTCGCCCTGATGGGCGACCTGCGGCACCTGCTGACCGCGCTGCGGGACGACGATTCGGTGCGCGTCATCGTGTTCGACAGCGCCAATCCTGAGTTCTTCATCGCCCACGTCGACATGTCGCTGGGTGACACGCCAGAGGCGTTGGACAAGTTGGCGCAGAACCTTCCTGATGGTGTCAACGTTTTCCAGGCTCTGGGGGAACTACTCCGGCACCAGCCCCAGGTGACCATCGTCAAGCTCGCCGGGATGGCGCGCGGGGGCGGGGCGGAGTTCGTCACCTGCGCGGACATGACGTTCGCAGCGATCGGCCGCGCTGGGATCGGCCAGATCGAAGCCCTCATGGGCATCGTGCCCGGCGGAGGGGGCACGCAGTATCTCGCCAGCAGAGTCGGCCGCAACCGCGCGCTGGAGGCGGTGCTGAGTGCCGACCTGTACGACGCCGAGACCGCGGAGCGTTACGGCTGGGTCAACCGGGCCGTCCCCGCCGACGAACTCGACGAGGTCGTTGACCGACTGGCCCACAACATCGCCGCCTTGCCCGAGGGCGTGATCGCAGCGGCCAAGCACGCCATCCTGCCGGAGGATCTGGCCAAGGGGCTCCTGCGGGAGAACGACGCCTGGACGGGGCAGATCATGCGCCCTACCGCCGCAGGGCTGATCCGCGACGGACTGGCCCACGGCGCCCAGACCCCCGACGGCGAGCGCGATCTCGAGGGCCTCCTCCGGAGACTGGCCAGTTAGGACCCGGACGAGGGTCAGCACAGAAGACGCTTGCGCGCTCGTCAGTTCGGCGATCGCGCCTCGGGGACGGCTTGACCGAGCGGCGGACGTTCTCCGGCTTCTCCGGCCGGGACCTCGTCTTGAGCACGAGCGGGCCGGGTCGTCGCGACCAGATGCCGGCCACCGCTGTCCTCGACTGGCTTCTCCACCAATTGTGATGTGATCTCCATCAACGGCCCTGGCTGGCCGGCCGTCGCTGCACGGGGCGCTGCTGGCGGCCAAGGCGGCCGGGCACTCGCATGTGATCGTGGACGCGCGCTGGGCGCAGTTGCCGGCCACAGCCGCGATGAGACGCTGATCAGAACCAGCGCCGCCACCACTTGTTCGGCTTGCCTGCCGCCACCGTCGCGGCGTACTGGTCGGCGGTCCCGAACTCCTCGAGCGGCGATCCGCCGCTGGCGTCGAGGTGGGAGCGAACCTCCGCCACGATGTCCTTCACCTGTGCGCCCGGCATCCGGTAACGCCCGATCAGCAGCGAATGCAGCTGGCTCAGCCACTCGTCGCCGTCGGCAGGCACCCTCAGTGCCTTGGGCGTGCCTTTGCGGGTGAAGGCCCATCCCAAGATCACGGCTCCCAGAACAACGATCAGCAGTGTCGGAACGACGGGCAGCCGCACGACGGGCAGCCGCACGACGGGCAGCAACAGGAACGCCGCCGCCGCGCCTGCTCCCATTGCCGGCGCGAGGAACCACGACCTCGCGATGACATGCCACCGGTGTCCTTCGGCCCTCATCGCGTGTACGGCGTGCAAAGCGACGATCACGCTGGCGGCCAGGACGAGCGTTCCGATCGCCCCCGCCACTGTCACCGGCAACATGAGCCCGGTGCCGGCCCAGACGGACACACCTGCGACGAGCACCAGCAATCCGAACGGAGCGATGACCTCGGATCGGCGCTCGGCGCCGGACATGCCGAACTGGTCGAGGTCGGCCCGGACTTCCAGAGGCACTCGTTCCCGCAGGACCGCCCTTGCGTACTCGTCCGGCTCGCCGAACGCCGCCTCGGGACGTTCGCCGCTCATCGCACAATGCTCACGTACCTCGGCCGCGACCGCGTACCGGCGCCGCCTCGCCCGAAAGCGGCAGCCGGGGCGCTCACGGGTCCGCCAGGCGCTCAACGTCCTCACGACGGGCAACAGCGTTGTCCCCCGTGCGAGCTACCCGCAGATGTCCACTGTGTGGTGACGATTCCAAGCCGCCGGCCTCATAGCGTTCAGGACACCCGCGGCTTTCACATGCACCTCCGGCCCGGCGCGCCCCAAGATCACACAGCGTCGCGAACCGTTACCCGGAAAGCCTCAGTGCGTCGCAATTCAGAAGGGGCTCCACACTCATTTCCGGTCGGATGGGGTGCGCGCCGGAATGCCGAATTCATTAGACGAACGATCCGTGCATTGAACCGGTTGATTTGGCGTTTTGCGGTGCGGGCGAATGTGTGGAAGTCCACCTGCTGCGCCCGTGATGGACAGCGGGCCGCCCTTAGGTTCTTGGCTGACCAGCCGAAACCTGTGGATGGTTCACCGAGAATCCGACCAGCGCGTCCGAGATCTCGGAATGACGCTCAACAGCAGTGTCGACCGAGTGCTGGGAGAGGAGTTAGGAAAATGTCATCGGGGAGTACCAATAAATCCGGATTGCTGGGATGGCGGCTGCAAGCAGCGCGTGAGATGGCGTTTGTGGGGCGGGAGGAAGAGCTCGCGGTTTTCAATGCGGCGTTGTACGGCGGCGGCTGCAGCGTTCTGTACGTGCACGGTC